>CAYYKZ010000125.1:0-5277 GCA_964468455.1 uncultured Leptospirales bacterium
AGAATTACTCTTCAGAAAAAACTTTCAAGAATAGGGTACAATGTTATTTCCTTTGAAAAGGCCGAAGATCTTCTCTATTACATGAAAGATGGAGACCCCAGGGTTGACCTTGTTATTACTGATATCAAACTCCGCAAAATGGACGGCATTGAGCTTTTAAGGAGAATAAACAGTCTCGAAGAACCACCCCCTGTTCTTATAATAAGCGGTCACGGGAATGTTGAAGATGCAATCAGGGCCTTAAGATACGGCGCCGGCGATTACATACGAAAACCATTTGATATCAATGACCTTACAGCTTCAGTCCGTTCAATCCTGAAAAGAAAACTGGAGCGTAAGCTGGCAGAAAGTTCAGGACAGTACAAAAAATATGAAAAATCTGTTTTCTCCATACCCAATGACGGCAGTCTAATAAACACTATGTCTTTTAATCTCACAAAAGACCTTGTCCCATCCGGTCTTTTCAACTATACTACATCTGAAAACATAGCCCTTTCTCTTAAAGAAGCCCTTACCAATGCCATGTTCCACGGCAACCTTGAAATAGATTCATCACTCAGGGATAGCGGAGGGATGCGTGAATTTAATGAAGAAATTGAAAAAAGGCGTTTTGTTTCTCCATATAATGATCGCATGATAAAAATCACTTACGAGTTTACTCCCGACTATGTGCTCTATGAAATTGAAGACCAGGGACAGGGCTTTAATTACCAGGGCCTGCCCGACCCGAGAGACCCGGAAAACTTTTTTAAAAACAGCGGCCGGGGGCTTTTAATAATCCGGATTCACATGGATGAAGTTTCCTGGAGTGATTCAGGCAGAGTAATAACAATGAAGAAAAATAAAATTAATAGAAACAGTTAAGAGGTCCACCATGTATTACACTATCAAATGGAACGACGACTCCGTATCAATTCTTGACCAGAGAGTACTTCCTCTTAAAGAAGTATACCACACTTACAGGAATTATTCAGATATAGCAGCAGCTATTACATCAATGGTTACAAGGGGAGCGCCCGCTATTGGAATAACCGCCGGCATGGGTATTGCTCTTGCTGCAAAAAAAAGCGAGGCAAAAAATATTGACGAGTTCAGATCACAAATGAACGAAGTTTTCGAAATATTCGCAGCAACAAGGCCCACAGCAGTAAATCTTTTCTGGGCAATTAATAGAATGAAAAAAATCACAAATGAAATAAATGATCTTAACCAGGTAAAAGCGGCTCTTGAGAAGGAAGCCTTAAAGATTCTGGAAGATGATGTCAGGATCAACAAAGAGATGGGAAAAAATGGAAGCAGATTTCTTGAAGATGGTGATGTTGTAATGACACACTGCAATGCAGGAGCACTGGCAACAGGGGGCTACGGAACAGCACTGGGTGTTATAAGGGCCGCAATTGAGGAAGGGAAAAGAATTGAAGTTTTCGCCTGCGAAACAAGGCCCTATCTTCAGGGAGCCAGACTTACAACATGGGAACTTCAGAAAGACAATATCCCTGTAACCCTTATAACCGACAATATGGCCGGACATTTTATGAAAACCGGAATAATTAAAAAAGTTATAGTTGGAGCCGACCGGATTGCCAAAAATGGAGATGCTGCAAATAAAATAGGTACCTATACGCATTCAGTTTGCGCAAAAGAGCACAACATCCCCTTTCTCGTTGCTGCTCCCATGTCTACACTGGATCCTGAAACTGAAAGCGGAAATGACATTGTAATTGAGCAGAGAAGCATTGATGAAGTGGCATACATAAAAAATGTCCAGATTGCACCTGAGGGGATAAAAATTCTCAACCCTTCATTTGATGTTACTCCGGCGAAAAATATTTCAGCAATTATTACTGAAAAGGGTGTTGTAGAACAACCTGAAGGTAAGGGTATTACCGGTCTGTATCAGTAAACAAGGCTGTAATACCATAAAAGAATATGTCTGCCTGAAAAAATAGTAACTATTATTCCCATTGCAATAAAGGGAGCAAAGGGTATCCTTACCCTTAGCCCCTTTTTACGGAATAAAGCCCATACTATTCCGGATATAGCACCAGTTATAAGGGTAATTTCCAGAAAAACAACAGCCTCTTCAAGGCCGAAGAAAAATCCTGCAGCAGCAAAAAGCTTCAAGTCACCCCCTCCAAAGGCACCGGGAAAAATAAGCATTACCACTATAAAAAAAACAGCCAGAAAGGCAAACCCTGCTGCATTATTCAGCCATTCACCTCTGGCAAAAACAGGGTATACTGAAAATAGAATAAATGCCAGGATAAGGCTGTCCGGGACAATAAAAGTATAGTAGTCAACAATAGCAATGCATAGACTTATTGAGCAGATAAAAAATATAAAGAGAGCTGATAATCCGGAACCGGAAAAATAAAAAACAGCCGCAGCAAGAAAACCGTAGATCATCTCCCATGCCGGATAAAGAGGGCTTATCACGCTATTACACTCTCTGCATTTGCCTGCAGAGAAAAAATAACCCAGAACAGGAATCATGTAAATAGACCCGATTCTATGCCCGCAACAGGGGCAGGACGATCTGCCCAGAAGTGCCTTGAGGGGATTTTCTTTCATCTCCCCATTGATATATTTTAATGCCAGAGTATAAAAAAAACTGCCTGCAAAAGTTCCGGCAGCAAATACAATTAAATAATTAAACATATTATCCCGGATCACATATCCACCGCGTAATTAATACCTGCTGTAAACTGAAATGTATTAAGACGCAGAGAAAATTCACCATTATCCTCTTCACTTTTAACACTATTTTCCGTTCCAAAATAACGGGTAAACTCAAAAACCATTGAATAATTCCCGGATATAGAAACTTCGGCACCACCCTTTACATGAAACCCTACAAGATCTCCTGCAAAGGTATATTTCTTATCCGGCAGAATCCATGCAGGATCAGGATTAGATTGTTTTATGCGTAATGACGCGTAGGAGTAATCAAGGCCCCCCGCGAAATAGAATCTGCTTTTTCTGTCAAAGGGTATTACAATACCGGCTGAAACAGGGAGTGTAAATCTTTCATAATATATTTCAATATCATTGCTGCCCACTGATCCTTCTTTAACCAGGAAAAAGTTTGTGGAATATTCCCATCCTGCTTTAAATATGGCGTAATTATAAATATATGAAAAATTCAACGCAAAAACAGGAGAATAAAGGCTTTCAATTTCTGTGACTTCTGTGCCAGGATTTAATATCTGATATTTACGCATTTCTGAATTTATATAATCAACAGTATTGTCAATCCCGCCAGTGTCACCTGATGCACCAAAGCCAATCCCTGTACTGAAAATTCCTGAAGACCAGGCACTGGAACAGAAACAAATAACCAATGCAGCTGAAATAATTATTTTTATTATAGATTTTTTCAAATCTTTCTCACCTGTTAAAATACTTTACAAATCCCGCTGTAAAACGGGTGCCGGAAAAATCGACCCTGGCATAATCGGAACCGTCATCTACTATTCTGCTTTTACCGTAAAAAGATTCTATTGAACATATAATAGAAGTATTCTCAGAAATAAAAGCCTCACCGCTCAGCTCCGCCACAAGGGGAAAGGCGTAAGATGTAAAGCTGGCAGAATGATCCAGAGTAGCGGACTTAAAGCTGTTGCTGTAAGTACCGTAGGCAAAGGCAATACCGCCCCCCAGAGATAAACGCGTTTCATTCCAGAACAGAAGAGTCACTCCTAAGGTTACGGGGAAGTCAGCTGACCACTGTTTATAACGTACTTCCACCTCTTCAGATGCAGGAGCATTTAAAGTTATCCCCTTCCCTCCTGCAAATGTACGGCTGTAATCTGCCCCTGCTTTAAAATAAACTTTATCCATGATTATTTTTATGTCTGTTGAGGCTATAAAAGCCACAGGCCTTTCCACAGTTGAAAGATCAAAACCGTCAGCCGAGCGGTTAATATCATATATTCCCTGCTCCACCTCAAGATTCTCCAACTGCCATCCCGAATGCATGGCCCCGCCAACATCCGGGCTGTAGCCTAAGCGGAATGACGAAGCCACCTCTACTGAATAAATAGGGCTGCAAAGGGAAAGAAAAATGAGGCAAATCATTATTTTAAAAAATTTAATCATAATACCTAATATTTGTTAAAATGATATAAAAATCCGGCTCTTATTCTATGCCCGGAAAAATCTACTGAGTAATCATCATAAGGATCAAGCTGATCCGAGGGAGCAGCAGGCGAACTCTGTGAAACAGTATATCCCCATTCCAGCAGAAATGAAGTGCTGCTGTGAATCTCCAGCTCAAGGCCCGCAATCATGCCGTATCCGAAAAGCTGTTCATTTATATTAATTTTTCCCGATGAGGTTGTGATATTCCCGAATCCGAATATATAGGAACCGCCTCCACCCATATAAAAAGAGCCGTAATTTCTAATAAAAAAGTTTAATCCCGCATAAAGGGGTGTCTCAACAAAAGAAACTGCAGTTTTGCCCACGTTGTTTCCGAAATCACCTTTTACAAAGGGATATGAAATTTCCGCTCCTGATCTTAAAAAAATATAGTTAAAATCAATTTTTAAAACCGCTCCTGCTGATATATTCTGCTGAACAGTGCCGTCAAAACCGGACTGTTTAGAAAAATTGCCCGCGTCATAATGATACCCTGCAGTTAATCCTGCAGAAACCCTTTCTTCAGAAGAAAGAGGGGAAATAATTACAAAAATAATTATGACAGCATATAAAAATTTATTCATCAAAAAAATGCCCCGTTATTTATACTGTTATTAAATAATATCGGCTCTCTTAATTCAAACCTTTTACTCCGTTAAAGAGAATTTTTTCTATTTCACCTTTCTTTAAAAAATTTGACAAAAAAATAGAGCTTCCAAATATAAGATGCAAATGGTGAGAAAATGAAGAAAAAAACTGCAGCAATAACAGGCTCAATCCTTGTTTTAATTACACTGGCATGCTCATCAGGTCAGATGACAACCGCTAACATTAAAGAAGCATTAAATAAAAGAGCTGAAATAATTAACAGTAACCGGGAGGAAATCCTGAATCTCGACACAAAGGGTTATCCCGGTTATTATTATATACTCGATAACAAGGGTAAAATTTTATATCATCCTAAAAAGTCTCTAATAAACCTGGATTTCAGCAGATACGATTTTGTAAAAATCATACTGCAGGAGAAAAACGGCGCATTTACAATGACAATAAACAATGCTGAAACTTCCGTTTTTTACAGGGAACTAAAAGACGGATCAATTTTATGCTACAGCATAGACAGTTCAAAATATAGAG
>CAYYKZ010000125.1:5377-7632 GCA_964468455.1 uncultured Leptospirales bacterium
GGAAGATGCCTCTGGCAGGTGGGATTCTGGGATACAGTATCCCCTGTGATTAAGCTTAAACCTGAAACAGTGGCAGGGGTAAGCGCAGGAGCTGCAATGGCGCTTATGGCAATCACAGGGAGAAGTGAAGCTGCACTAAAATCAATAAAATCAGCCACATCCCTGAATAAAAAAAATTTCTATCCGGGAAATATCTTTAAAAAAGATCCCCTCTTCCCCCATTACACCATATACCGGAACACAATACTTGAAATAATAGATACTAAAACCCTTGAAAATATAAAAAAAGGGCCGGAAATACGGACTCTTATTGCCCATCCCCCATTTTATCTGGGTCCAAGAAGCGGCACCTTTACCGGACTAATGTCCTATGTAATTGAAAAGGCGGTAAAACAGCCTGTACATCCCCAACTGGCATCAAAGCTGGGCTTTACATATTCTGTTGTTAAGCTTAATGACTGCGAAACTGCAGAAGAAATGGCTCATCTTATTCTCTGCTCATCCTGCACGCCTCCATTTGTACCAATCATGAAGCTTGGCGGTAAAACAGCCCTTGACGGAGGTATAATAGACAATGTACCTGTAAAAGCCCTGGGGGATGATATAAGCAGAGGGGACACGCTTATTTTAATGTCCAAAACATATAAAAAGGGGCGTATTCCTGATGAACCGGGAAGAATATATGTTGAGCCCACAAAAACCCCGGAAATATTCAAATGGGATTACACAAGCCCCCATCTGCTGCAGAAAGCATATGATGAAGGATGCAGAGATGGAGAACTCTTTTTACAAAAAACTAAATAAAAATTCTGCCGAACCTGTTATGTTCTGAAAGAAAATAGAGGGTCAGAGCAGTAACAGAAAGGGCATGATTTATAGCACCTGTTTTAAGCATTTCTACCACTTCTTCTGCATCAGCTGTTATTACTTCAATATCCTCAGCAGGGTCAAGCTTCTGACACTGCCCCTTGCTGCACCCCTGTATAAGATAATAGCTGATTTTATTACTCATTATTGCAGGATTAGACCACAGCTTTTTTAAGAGAATGATTTCTCCTCCGCAGAAACCTGTTTCCTCCCCAAGCTCTCTTACAGCACAATCTGCCGCCTTTTCATCAAGATCAATAACTCCTCCAGGAGTTTCAATCATCACCTCATTTGAACCAAGCCTGTGCTGCTTAACAAGTACAAATTTATTATCTTCTGTGATAGCAACCGCATTCATCCAGTTATATGTATCAATTATGAAAAAATCATGTTCCACCTCTTTTTCCGGATGAAAACATACATTTTTACGTATCTGAAAATTTCTGTTTTCATAGACCTTTTGAATAAGTTTGGTTTTCCACTCTGTCATATCAGTTCCTGTACCTTTTTCTTATTTCAAGTAATTCTTCAATATTATCAGTGATAATACCTGATGCACATGGGCTTAAAAGTTTATATTCTTCTTCAGTATTAAGGGTCCACAAAATTACATCCGCTTTCAAAACCCTTAACATAAACACAATCAACTTTGAAACCAGCCTTGGCAGATTGTGAAACATCTGTACCGGCATATTCAGGAAATCGGGTTTGTATTTTCTTATATCAAATAATGTCCTTAAAACACCTTTCTCAAAATTTTTCCTGCCAATAAGCATACCAGTCATATATCCTGCCCTGTTATAATCCGGGAGAAGGTCGTGCCTGAAAGAGGAAATAATTACATGCTCCTTTGAGCCTATCCTTTTCAATCTGTCAATTATTTCAGGAGCATCATCGGGAGTTATTGTTTCATCTTTTAATTCAATATTAATAATCTTATTCAGGGGCATAACCTCAAGAAATACATCAAAATCGGGCACGCTTTCACCTGAACCAAAATCAATTCCCCTAATATCTTCAATACTCATCTGCCTGATATCTTTGTTAAGCCCCACCAGCCTACTCATATTTATGTCGTGGGTAACAAGGAAAAAACCCTCATCGGTTTTCTGTATATCACATTCAATACCATCAGCACCTGCCTCAAAAGCCTTTTTAAAGGCAAGGAATGTGTTTTCAGGATACCTGCTGCTGTAGCCCCTGTGTCCCAGTATAAAAATTTTTCTGCGTTTCATTTAATTTTTTCTCATTTTTTACAATATGCGGGACTACCTGTGACAAATATATATTGCCGCGGCTCCCAGGGTTTTTCTTTTATATTTCACTTCTTTAAATCCGGCACTGTGTATTCTACTTATCAATTCATTTTTGTCAAGAAAAGTTGAAAT
>CAYYKZ010000126.1:0-7629 GCA_964468455.1 uncultured Leptospirales bacterium
CTGAGGAAGATGTCAATATATATGATCCGGTGTTTTTAAGATCAATGGAAAAGGTGCCGGCATCTTTCTGATCGAGTGATAGCTTTCAGCCTGAATTTTCAGCCAGTCGTTGAATGTTCTCCGTTGCAGTTTCATTGTCCACAAGCACTGTTACAGATGTCTCAGTTTCAAGCGCCTTTTTGGTCAGTACAACAGGCTGAGGACAGGCGAGCCCTTTTGCATCAATTATTTTTTTCATAATATCTCTCCATTACTGCCGGTATATTCTGTATCACTAATATTTTTTAGTGCTGATATTTTCAACAGCTATTTATTCTGATAAAAAAAAGTCAATACCGCCACAACAGGTTTGCAGCGGTATTAATATAATATTTTTTTATCAAAGTTTAATAATCATTAACCATGTGTTTAAATACTTTCAAAAAGGGCCTGAACCCTGGTTTTAATCTGCTCAATATCTCCATCTGAATAATCTGTAACAACTTTAAGGAATGGTATATTGTGTTTACTCTGAATATGTTCTCCCACTTTATATGATTCAATATTATAGGAGTGACAGGCGTGAAGTATAAAGTCAACAACTACATCAGGCTTGAAATTTTCTATTATTTTATCCATCTCAGTCAGCCTTCTGTTATTTGGTGTCATGCATGAGCAGGGTATTTTAAGATAACGCTCAGCAATTGCTCCTACCGGATCATCTGAATCCTCGGTGATGTCATCCATAAAACATTTCATCCCTGTACATGAATCCATCGCCACAACAACACCGCCCATTTCTTCAATAATTCTGAATATTTTAAGGGCATCACCTCCAACCGGGCATCCTGTAACCATAACACGGGGTGCGTCAGCATCAACATGGGAATATCCGGACTCTACTCTTGAATCGAGTATGGTTGTGATCTTTTCAAGTTGCGGAATTATCTCGTCACCTCTGGAAGACATTGCTATTGAAATAACATCAAAGAGTTCTGTCCAGCTTACCACAGGAGGCTGCATGGCAGCATAACTGAATATCTTTCTCATGAAATCATTTTTTCTGTTTGAATCTTTAATGCTTGCTTCGATTTTTTCATCTGTTGTGGTTTTCCCTGTCTTCTCCTCAATGAATGATTTGACTTTCAGGATCATGTTTTTCCATTCATCACGCGCCTCCTTCTCTTCAGGAACCTGTGGAAGATCCATTACATACAGAGGTTTAATATGGGACATGAGTTCAAACATTTTCTTTTTCCCGTCACATGTAGTTTCCGCAATTACTACATCAGATACTGCATAAAAAGGGCAGGTGTCTTTTATAACAAAACCGTAGCTTGATTTAACCAGGGGGCAGAGGTTTGCGGGGAGATGTTCTTCCGCTGCCTCAATCTGCGCATTAGAAAAAGCACAGAGCACCGCAGGGACAAGGTCCATTGCGTGTATAAGTTCCATTGGCGCATAACCGCAATAGAGTCCGGCCACAGCGTAGCCCTGTTCACGCTTTGACTGCACATGGGCGAGTACACGCTTGGCAGGTGGTTCGCCGACGAAATCGTCATTAAAGAGAGGTTCAGTATTTACTATTTTGTTCATTATTTTCTCCTTTTAATTTAAATAAAACACAGTGATAATTCTCAGACTTTTATATTATAAAATTAATTATTCCAGCTGACTTTGATGGCGTTGGAATAATTAATATTGAATCATATTACTGATTTATTCATATGATGAATAGCACACCCCAGCGCACCGATTATCTGCGGATTTTCCGGAACAGATATAGCAGCGCCCAGTTCATGCCCCAGAAGTGTTCTTATGCATCTGTTATTGGCAACTCCTCCGACAAATGCTATGTTGTCTCCTCTTGAAATACGTTTCACCATGGAGACTGAGCGCTTGACAATTGCCTTGTGTATCCCAAGGCTTACTTCATCTCGCAAAGCACCACGGCCCACAAGAGAGATAACCTCCGATTCAGCAAAAACTGTACACATGCTGTTAATAGGCTCAGCTTTAGGGGCAGATGAGGCTGATTCAATAAACTCTTCCATTGTGAACTCCAGTGCGTTAGCCATAATCTCCAGAAATTTTCCTGTTCCTGCTGCGCATTTATCATTCATTTCAAATTTTAAAATTCTCCCATTGATATCGAGAGATATGGCTTTTGTGTCCTGACCGCCTATATCAAGAATGGTACGGCATTGAGGCATGGTGTGGAATGAGCCCATTGTAAAAGCCTTTATTTCGCTTATCTCTTCACATTTAAAATGCCTGCTGAAAAGATGGCGTCCGTAACCAGTTGATATAATGCCATCATACTCAACCCGGCTCAGCATATCCTGGCAAATATCAATAGTATTGTATGAATTGGGACGGATTTCACTGGATATAATTTTAGTGCCATCAAAGGTAACCAGTTTAATTGTACGTGAGCCTATATCTATACCTGCAGAAATCATTTTTTCCGGTTCCTTCCATTTAAATTCAGAATGTTGTTTAATTTTGTGTATTTAGAATAAGGGGTGAAGACTGTCAATCATATAATTTATTAATGTGAAATATCGATAACTTTAATGATTAAGGTTTATTATTATTAAAAAAATCCGGTTTTATTTAATGCACAGAAATATTTCCCCGCACTACTGACAGCCGCAGCAGGGTATTGTGTTTATGAAGCAGTCCTGTTTAAAATTATCAGGGCAGCTATTATAGAAGGGCCTGAAACCGCAGTTTAAATTTACAGATTAGTCATATTTTGTAATGGTGCTTCTGATTTTTCCGGTTTCAATGGATTGCCCCTTTTTTTTTATCAGGAAACAGGAATTCAGGTGAATATCATTGTAGTGTTTCAAATCCGCTTTACTTCTTCAGTTAATTCCGGTATATTTACCGTAATTGAGAATTAATTTTTTATAACCGAAGCAATGGAGTAGATAATGGCAAAAAATATTTTAAATGACGCGCCCGATTTCAATTATCATGAGAAGTCCCCAAAAATTAATGCAGATGAGTTTCAGAAGGTTATTGATTCCAGAAGATCTGTAAGGCTCTTTGAAGATGAGCCTGTGCCCGAAGATATAATCAGAATCTGCCTTGAGAATGCCCTGCTGGCTCCTAATTCATCCAACCTGCAGCCCTGGGAGATATACAGAATTAAGAATAAAACAACGCGGAATGTGATTAACAGTGCATGTCTTGACCAGACAGCTGCTGTAACTGCTGCTGAGCTTTTTATCTTTGTGGCTCGCACAGGAACCTGGCGGGATCATGCTGATGAAATGCTGGCCCTTTTTAACAGGGAGGGGAGTGATGTACCAAAGGCAGCTAAGAAATATTACGGCAAAATAGTTCCCTTTGTTTACAGCCAGGGGGTTTTGAATGTATTAGGGTGTTTGAAAAGGATTTTATATTCAGTTAAAGGATTCAGCAGCGCGATAATCCGCGAGCCGGTCAACATGCACCACATGAGGACATGGGCTGTTAAATCAACTGCGCTGGCCTGTGAAAATTTTATGCTTTCAATGCGTGCCTACGGTTTTGATTCATGTCCAATGGAGGGTTATGATTCTTCAAGGATTAAAAAAATTCTGAAACTGCCAAAGGATGCTGTAGTTGTTATGGCTATTGGAACCGGCAGGAGGAAGCAGGGCGGTATATGGGGGAAAAGGATAAGGTTTGAGTCCTCCAGATTTCTGAAAGAGGTATAGGTAAAGACTGTGTTTTTAAAAACTTGCATTCAGAAACTAACTGCTGTATAATTGTATAATATATAAGGAAAAATGCAATTATAAATAGGGAGGTTTTATGAAAAGGCTAAGCATTATTCTTGTAATTACAGCCCTGCTTGGAGCTGTTTCATGCGGATCATCAGCAGGTATTGACGGGGAATATGTATGCACAAAAAATTATACTGATGCTATGGTAGGCAAGGCTATTCTTGACCTGAAAAAGGATGGCAAAGCTGTGCTTCTTCCTTTAAATTCTGAAGGTACCTATAAGGTTGAAGGTGATAAAGTTGAGATTGAACTTGAACAGTTTAATCTGAGTTTTACAATCGATGGGAACAAACTGATTTCTAAAGATGGAGCTGTTGTTTACGAGAAGAAGTAGGTATTTTTAAGTCCCGGGCTTCTTATTATGGAGTCCGGGATTTGAATTATTTTTTAAGGATTCTTCCTTTACCGGGACTATCCCTTTTCTGTAAGGGTAGTGCTCTTGCGGTTCATGTGCCTGCTTATTTTTTTAAGATCAGTGGGAGTATCAATATCATTTTCCCAGTGAGAAGCATTTTTGGTTATAATAAAAAGTGACCCGGCGAAACGGCTTACGTCAATATTATATACGCTTGCAGCTATATCAAAGAGTGAATTAATGAAGTCTTTCTCTTTGATTTTCCGGTTTTTTACCTGTTTGATAAGGTCAAAGTTTTTGGTTTTCATCAGGTAATAAATTATTTTTGAAAATACACTTGGAGTAAGGGCTTTTCTCATATTATAGAAAAAATTCAATACTTCTTTATCGATTATTTCATCCATGCCCGGGTCTTTTATCATTGCCCCTGAATTTCCGACCCTGGCCTGATAATTCTCAAATCCTACAAAATATTTAAGTTTCCCCTTGTTTTTACCCCTTTTTATGTATCTGTGTCTGTATGTAAGGCAGTCATCATGAAGGTCTTCAAATCGTACTATTCCGAATATCATTCCTATCCTGATTCCCCTGTGATCCTTTTTTTTGTGCAATATCCGGCTGTAATTTTCATGTATCCATTCAACATCTTCCGGAGTTATACGTGGCGTATCACCAAAAAATACGTCCACTCGGTCACCATAATCTATATCGTTGATATAAAAATCCTTCCAGTTCCCTCCAACAGACCCGGCCATCTGCCTTAATTCCAGTCTCTGGTATTTTTCTACAGATATTGTTTTTTTTAAGCTATCAATATCATTGTAAATATAAATTTTATCGTAAAGAGGTTTACCATTAACTTTGGCGTCATGGACTGCATTTAAAACATACTCAATTACAGGTTTATTCCCTATTTTTTCCAGAAACTTGTTGCGCCCCATGTATATAATTTCACCGTCATAGGACTGGCGCAGCTCCCTTCTTCTTTTAAGTTTTGTCAGTATATCAGGATTGTCATAACCTGCGAGAATAAGCGCTACTCTCTTTTTTTTATCTTTACATGCGGGATGATCTTCCAATTCCTGTATTACCTCTTCGTATGGTGAATATTTCAAGTTTTTCAGATTACTGATATATACTGAAAAGTATGAATTTAATTGTTTTTATTTCAATAAGTTTTTTCTGAAATTACGCATGACTGGCAATTTTAGTGTAATAATGCTGTTTTCAGCACCTGATCCCTTTGTGGGCAATATCTCCTGCATATATGCTGAAGAATTAACACTGAGTTTTTTCAGGTTTTTTTAAACTATAAGGGAAAAGATTGTTCTTATAATTATATTAAGTATGCAGGATCTGCCTGTATATTCTAATATATTTTATGTTACGGATTGGATATGATATTACTGGTTATTTCAGATTTACATATAGGGGTTAATGACCCATTTAACGATGTTTTTAAATGGAATTCTTCAGATTTCATTAAAACAATGGAATTTTATATTAAAAAATATAAAGTTGATACTGTAATTTTAAATGGGGATATTTTTGAATTATATAAGTACACTTATGATGAAATTAAGGAAGCCAACAATGATCTGGTTGAATACCTGTCTCAGTTTTATTATATTAATGGTAACCATGACAGTTTATGTGAGTTTGGTCATGATAGCTGGGAACATGTTAATTCCAGGGGTGAGAAAATTTTAATTGAGCACGGGCACAAGGTTGACTGGAGAAATGGCTCCCCTTCAGGTAGATTTATTGCCAGGGGTTTGTACCTGATTTTAAAAAAGCTTGTCAGGTTTAACCGGGTACGTAAAATATATTATAAAAGTGTGGAGTGGCAGGATCAGCTTCATCGTATTCCCAGAAAGTATGACAGGTACAAATATCTTAATTATGCACTGAAACTGCTTTTGAAATATGACACTGTAATTCTTGGCCATACTCACAAACAGGAGTTTGTTAAGACATATTTTATAAATCATAAGAAGAGATATTTTAACAGCGGAACATGCTGTCACGGTAAATTTGAAGGGATTATTCTGGATACGGAAACTTCATTTTATGAATTTGTTCATCCTCACAGGGACTATCAGGGTGATGACGATGAATAGCAGAAATATTTTTTATATGGAGAGATTATATGAACAGAAAAGCAAAAGAGCTGAAAAGGGGGGTAAGACTTAATATAAAAAAACCTCCCAAGGTTGAGACACCGAAAAATGTCTACACAAGAAAGTCCAAGCACAAAAAGGGGTATGATGATAAAAATTCATGCCCCTTTTCCTTTATACTTTCAGCCCCTACTTCAGGTTAACTCCTTTTTTTAAAAAAAGTACTTTTCACGGTTTTAAATTTCTGATAAAAAGAGATCCTCTGTCGGCATCTGCCCGAAATATTAAATTATAAGTATTCCCGGAGTTTGTTATGAAGAAGATATCGCTTCTCCCTGTTTTAATTGCATTTGTTATGCTTTTCACAGGATCTGTGCTTTTTGCCTCTGATGATGCTGTTAATCCCCTGGAACCGGTAAAAACCGATAACCCCCGTGATACAATGAGAACATTTATGGAATCCATGAATAAATATAAAACCGGAAAGGAAAAACGGGATCCCCTTTTTGATACCTATCTTGACAGGGCTGTACGGTGCTTTGACCTGAGCGCGTTCTCTTTTGTAGAGCAGCAGCAGCGGGGGCGTGAAGCAGCAGTTCTTCTTAAAGAGGTAATAGACAGGGTTATCGTGATTGATTATGAAAAGATTCCTGAAAAAAGTGATGTCCCGGGTGATAAACTTTTAAGGTGGAGACTTAAGGGAACAGAGATTGTTATTTCCATGCAGGAGAGCGGAGACAGGGCAGGGGAGTATTTGTTTTCATCTGATACAACCATGCGGGTCAGGGAGTTTTACAGCAAGGTTAAACATATGTCCTATAAAAAGGGTACAGGGCAGGGAGCTCTTTATAAGGATGCCTGGTTTGAGCAGAATGTTCCTCTATGGATGAAAGAAAAGTTTTTTTATCTGTATATCTGGCAATGGGCAGGATTGTTTGTTTCAATACTCGTTGGGCTTATATTGAAGGTTCTTGTTAAATTTTTTGTGGATTTTATCAATGTAATTTTTCAGAAAAAATCGGGTTTATGGCTTAAAAAAGTAGCAGCTTCTTTTTCAGGGCCTACAGGATGGATCGGCGCAATTCTTTTCTGGTACATTGCTGTATATTCCCTGGGTTTTGACGGTGTTGTTTTAACGGTTTTTAATGTTGTTTTAAAAATATCGTTAAGCGGTGTTTTTCTCTGGCTTGTTTACAGGCTTGTTAATGTTCTTTCCGATTATCTTATTGATGCTGTATCTAAAACCGAATCGACTCTTGATGACCAGCTTGTACCTTTACTCAACAAGGCAATGAAAATTTTCGTCATTATTTTCGGTATTCTTATTATTATACAGAACCTGGGTGTTAATGTTGTTTCCGTGCTTGCTGGTCTGGGGATTGGCGGTTTTGCAATT
>CAYYKZ010000127.1:0-7589 GCA_964468455.1 uncultured Leptospirales bacterium
AATATCGCCTCCGGCAAAAACCCCTTTTTTCGAAGTTTTCATTGTTTCATCATCAGCCACAATATTCCCCCATTTATTTGTTTCAAGCCCGGGAGAACTTTTCTGTACAATAGGATTTGGCCCGTTACCAATGGCAATAATAGCAACATCAATATTTATAACAAACTCAGAACCCTTAACTTCAACCGGTCTTCTCCGCCCTGAATCGTCCGGCTCTCCAAGTTCCATACGTACACATTCAACACCTGTAAGCTTACCCTTTTCATCACCTATAAATCTCTTAGGATTTGAAAGAAGATCAAAAATAATCCCCTCCTCTTCCGCATGATGGATTTCCTCTTCTCTTGCAGGCATTTCACCGCGTGATCTCCTATATACAAGGTGAACTTCCTCACAGTTAAGCCTTCTTGCAACCCTGGCAGAATCCATTGCAACATTTCCCCCTCCGAAAACAGCAATGCTTTTGCCATTAATTACAGGAGTATCATAAACCGGGAACTGGTATGCCTTCATTAAATTTACCCTGGTTAGATACTCATTAGCTGAATAAACCCCCTGAAGGTTCTCACCGGGGATATTCAGAAATGAAGGGAGCCCTGCTCCTGTTCCAACAAATACAGCGTCAAACCTTTCCAGAATATCATCCAGGCTTTCAGAAATACCTACCACCCTGTTAGGAACAATATTAACCCCCATTTTTGCAAGCTGGTCAATTTCATAATGTACAATTTCCTTGGGCAGGCGGAACTCAGGTATGCCGTAAACCAGCACCCCGCCCGGGCTGTGCAGTGCTTCAAAAATTGTTACCTCATGTCCGCATTTGGCCATTTCCCCTGCAACAGTTAATCCCGCAGGGCCTGAACCTATAATTGCTATTTTCCGGCCGCCAATACATTCAGGTTTTTCAGGATTTAAATGCTCCACGTCTCTTTCATAGTCAGCAACAAAACCTTCAAGCTTGCCAATTGCCACAGGCTCGAATTTTTTCCCCAGTACACATCTTTCCTCACACTGGGACTCCTGGGGACATACACGCCCGCACACTGCAGGCAGGGAATTAGTATTTTTTATTATTCCAACAGCCTTTAAAAAATTCCCTTCTGCCACTTCTTTTATAAATCCGGGAATATCCACATTTACCGGACACCCCTCAACGCAAAGCGGTTTTTTACACTGAATACATCTTTTTGCTTCAATAACTGCTGTTTCAGGTGAAAACCCCAGTGGGACTTCATTAAAATTTTTTACTCTTTCAGTGGGATTCTGTTCAGGCATTACCTGCCTTGGAATTCTATCTGCCATTATTAATTACCCCGTCAAGTCTGCATTTATGTTTATGTTCTTTATAGGAAGAAGTTTCCTGTTCATTATATGTATTAAGCCTTAATACAAGCTCATCAAAATCTACAAGATGGCCGTCAAATTCCGGGCCGTCAACACAGGTAAACTTCACTTCATTACCCACAGTAACCCTGCAGCCGCCGCACATGCCGGTTCCATCCACCATAACCGAATTCAGACTTACAAATGTTTTTATTCCTTTAGCTTTTGTAAGATCGCTAACAGCCTTCATCATAGGCACAGGGCCCACTGCAACTACAAGATCAATGCTTTCTTTTTCAATTAATTCACTTATACCTTCAGTAACAAACCCCTTTCTGCCTGAGGAACCGTCATCTGTAAAAACCTGAAAAGTATTACACAACTCTGACAACTCATCCTCAAGAATAAGCAATGAGCCGCTTCTTGCGCCAATAATACCGTAAACCTTATTCCCGGCTTCCTTCATTGCCGCAGCTATAGGATAAACAGGTGCAATACCAATACCTCCGCCAACACATAAAACATTACCATATTTTTTCACTTCTGTTGCGTGTCCCAGAGGGCCGGCCACATCTTTCAGAAAATCACCTTTTTTCAGCATAGATAATTTATGGGTACTTTTTCCGACTATCTGATAAAAAAGAGTAATTGTACCTGCACTTTTATCTGCTCCTGCTATTGTGAGCGGAATTCTTTCTCCGAATTCATCAATAATAATAATTACAAACTGTCCTGCTTTTCTGTGTGCTGCTGTATATTCAGCTTCAACAACCATTTTCCCTATATTCTCAGCAACAATCTCGTTGGAATGTATTAAATGCACACCCTGCTCCTTAACCTTAAATTTCCATCAATATTTATTCCTAAACCTATTATTGTCAAAAAATGCTCTATTATTCCCACCACAGGCGGCGGGGATAAAAAATTGTCAATTTTTACACTTAAATATATTTGAAGGAATTAAAATTGAATTTCTATTCATTTTTTTTATGTTCTGAAAAATATTAGTCAATATTTTTTTAACACTCCGGAAGCAGTGCAGCAGAAGAAATATTACAAATAAGTAAAATAATTACATAGATGTAACAATAGATTTAATAGCTATTTCAGACTACTTTTAAAAATTCCGGATATAATATTTTCTCTCAATTATTACTGAAAAAAATTGCAAAAATCTTGAAAAAAATTAAGTGACATATATGTTGTCCTGAAATAACATTGATAAACTACAAAGAAGACTGATAATAAATGAAAGAAAATACCCGATACAACCTTAAGGACACAATCATCAAAGATAATTTTCATGATTCTGATGAATTTGTGAAACTTCGCGATAACCCTGTTAAGCTTATAGACAGGGGATATGAATATATTGATAAGGGTGAATACAAAAGGGCATTTAACCTTTTTAAAATGGGGGCAAAATCGGATAGAACTGATCCGGATATTCTCAATGGAATGGGAATCTGCCTCTGTGAAATGGGTCTTTTAAAGGAATCACGGCAGGTACTTGAATATGCTATTGAAAAAAATCCCGATGATCCTGTTATTTATGCAAATATAGCAGGAGTTTTATGGGAGGAGATGGAATATGACAGGGCAATCTATTACTATAACAGATCCATTGAGATAGATCCTGAAATAGAAGAAACATTTTTTAATTTAATAAACCTCTACATTGAAACCGGCTCTCTATTCATGGCTTTTATTGAATGCAACAGATTTATAAAAAACTTTCCTGACAACAAGGATGCTCTTGAACTTCAGGAGGATATAATCCTTAATCTGGGAATTTCCTTTATTTAGTTAGTTAAAGATTTTCCAGATATTTACCCGCTTCATTATCTTTTATTCCCTTTGACATCTCTCTGAAATCCTGACTCCTGTCAATTTTCCAGCTGTCCCCATCTTTCCTGATAATAATATTCAAAGAAAAACCTTTAACATTTTCAACAGGATGTTTCAGAAATACTACAGTCAAAGTGCAGGTGTCCCCATCACAACTGTTCCCGGTTACTTCCACTTCAGATTTATCCGGAATAAAGCTCAAAATAGAATATGAATTACCCTCTCCAAGACCTGATAAATCTATAAATTTCCTGAATTCTTTGACTGTTTCATCCGTGTAAAGGGTTAATATTTCCTCTTTGCCGCTATATTCTTTGAGAAGCTCAATAATATCTGCCGGATTTTCTGCGGTCTTACCCCTGCTCCCGCAACCTGCAAATAGAAATACAGTTAAACAGATAATAAAAAATTCTGATAATTTCATATATTAACCTTCGGCTTAGAGAAATAGTCCTTCCGGATCAATGGATATCTTTTTGTTGAGTGTCTGGTGAGGATAATTTTTTAAACATAACTTCCGATTTATATTTATGATGAATTTCATGCATAATAATAACTCTTGATGAGAAATCAAGATCATCCCATGAAACCGGCTCAGACATATTTCTGAAATTAACTCTAATCAGCTCTGTTTCTGCATCAAAAAAAACTGATTCCACATCAACCTGGATACAGCCTTTTTCATAATCATTAAAAGGAACCTGCACTTCCACTTCACTCTTCATTTCCGCAAATGTTTCCAGAAGCTCAAGTACAAGGCCTGAAATCATTATTCCAGCTTCAAAAATTTTATGCTCTAAATAAACAATTTTATCATCAAACTTATCTTTTTCCATGTTGCTCCGTAACTCTAAATCCCCTTATATAGAAAAGGGAGGCGCAAAGGCAGCCTGAAAAGGCCTTTACCTGCACTCTTTTCTTTTTCAGCAGCTTCCTTTACATACCACATATTATTATCAAGCGCATAAATCACTTCCCTCAAACCCTGTTCACTTAAATCTGAAATCCTCTTGCCGCAGATAAAATCAAAAAAACCAGCCGTACCAGACCTGTAAAGATCAGCGCATATTTCTCCATCTTCATTTATAAAAATACAATTAACTGAAACATTGGCAGATCCTGTGCTCGATTTTCTTGATTCAAAATATGATACTTTTTCCAAATAAACTGGGCTCCCGCTTCCGCCGCCTGCATCTATAATTCGTGATTTTATATCCTGGATTAATTCGTTATCATGGTAAACCTGCACATCCATATAATACCCCCATACTCTTTATAACATGTACAGATATATTATCGGATTTCACAACATAAAGGATTAGCAATAAGACCGGTATATGCGGGGAGATGCTTACATAAAAAATATGCCGCGAGAGGGACTCGAACCCTCACAGGTGTACACCTACTAGACCCTGAACCTAGCGCGTCTACCAATTCCGCCATCGCGGCATATATTCATATATTTAATACTGATTGAATACTCTTTTTGTCAAACAATTTTTCCGCGGATTAAAGGTACCTTAAAATCTCTTTAATCACAAAATCTTTCTCTTCATCATCAATACTCAGCTTAACAGTATCCCCTTTCTTTTTACCCAGCATTGCCTTGGCAATCGGTGATCTGTAGGAAAGAATCTGCTGCTCAAAATCCGCATCCCAGGGGCCAAGTATTGTATATTGAATATTATCCCCCTTTTCAGCATTTTCCAGCATTATTTTTGTTCCAATACCAACACTGTCAGTGCTTATTTTATCAACTGCCAGTACATCGGCCATTTTTAGTTCTTCATCAAGCCTTGAAATAGCGAGCTTAAGAATGGACTGTTTTTCCATAAGAGCATTATATTCAACATTTTCCCTTATATCCCCTGAAGCTTCAGACACAGCAGCCAGATCCCTTGACAGGTTAACCATCTCAACCTTTACCATGTGTTCAAGCTCGGCCTTTTTCCTTTCAAGGCCTTCTCTTGTAACGATTAGTTTTTCCATGCTCTTTTCCCAGTTTTCTTCAACCGGCTCATGTGAAACCTGAAAATTCTCAAATCTGGCATTAACAATTTCCTGGAACTTTTCAAGATGACTCTCTTCGATATACGGCAGATTTTCAAAAATATCAAAAATCCTTCCAGCCAGATCCCTGTCGCATCTGCTGACAATTTTTTTCAATACAGCGCAGTTATCTTCAAGCAGAAGATCCAGCATCTGATTTTTCAGTCTGTTTCCTTCAATCTCTATTTTTTTAAGTTCATTCATCAGTCTAAAATAAGCAATAATCAGCATCTCTTCATTATAATCGAGCCAGTCATAATTCCAGGTGCCTGTGAAAATATTTTTGGCTATCCAGAGATAGATTTCCGGGTACTGCCTGGCTCCCGGAGTAACCCTGTCTATAAACTGATTTATTGTTTTATATTCATGACCGCGAATAAGTATATTTATTATATACTTGTGAATCCTTACAGGTGTTTCAAAAAGAATTTCAAACAGGACAGACGACCAGTCATCCCTGTTATCTACGATAAGGTTTACAAAATCCTTTTTATAATCATAGGAACTGATTTTAATTGAAAGAAGCGGCAGTTCGTCACTCTGTTTAATAAAATCAATAACCTTTTCCCTGTACTGATCAAGCTTAAGCTTGGAGGGATCTGAATATTTTGCAAGATCGGACAAGATAAAATATGAAAGAATCTGTCTTGTAAATGAATCCCCCTTCATCTGATCTGAAAAATAATCAATAAAAAATGAAGAAACCTCTTTCCCTTCATCTGAGTCAATATTATTAATAAACTCAATTGCATGATTAAGCTTTTCAGAAAATGATTCGGTGGCAATAAAATTACCCAGCAGTTCATCTGCAAAAGTTATAGGCTTGTCTCTCATAAACACAAGATTCTTTTTCTTATCAGAAACGCCAAAAAGAGGATCCTTCTTGATTAGAGTTCTGGATTTACTCCACCACTTGGCCCAGTTTTTTTCCTCAACAAATTCAGGTATAAGTTCTTTTTTTATATCAGCAACAGCTATTTCTCCGCCGTATGACTTTATCAATAGTTCAAAAAACTGCATAAAATCATCTTTAAACAATCCCATAAGGGTTTCAGGATCTTCATATTTCATTACATAAATATGATCTTTTTTTACAGGCTTAAGAGACTGGAGAGCCATTTTAATAGACATCTGATGATCCGGTTTATCCTTAAAATTAATAACCAGGTTTTCACTATCTATTTCTTCAATTCGTCCGATACCCCATGAGTTATGATATGCGTAATTTCCTTTGTCAAAAATAATGTTTTTTTCAAAATCCTGTATTGCAAATTTAACCGGTGCTTTAAAATTATTCAGCTTTGACAGCTTCATAAAATGTTCAAACTGTGAATGATCTTTATACGACACCTCATATAGCTTGATAAGTTCTCTTCTTGAATGGACATCATCAGGCCTGTAGCTGAGTATTTTTTTCAGAAGTTCAATAGCAATATCAGGATTATCATTATCCTTATATTTATTAAGAAGAATCTTCAGTAAATCTGCTGCCAGATCAAACTGTTTAGCATCGACCAGCATCCTTTCAATTCTTTCAAAAAAGTTGACATCTTCCCATGAAACCGCAACCAGTTTCTGCCATAGAGGAGGAAGTTCATCAAAGGTCTTAGCTTTAATGAAACCTTCAATTGCAAGCTTCAGGTACTGAATTCCCTTATCAGGGTCACTGGTTATAAGCCCCAATGCCAGCTTTTTTGCCACCTGTGCATCAAACCTTTCAATTTTCAGGAGATCCTCCCATACAGGGATAGCTTCCTTACCACGGCCAAGTCTTTCCAGACTAGTGGCAAGGGCTCTCAATGCCAGGCTGCTTTCACCATACTCAAGTATTTTTTCTGACAGCAATTCAACAATTGCCCATTTCTGGCTTTCAGTGAATCTCTCGATAAGCCTTCTTAAATATATCTTATCATCAATCCTTTCAAGCTGATGCCCCAGAATACCGGTAATATAAGCCGCTGTTATTGACCCGGGATGTTCATCCATATAGGCCTTACACGCTTCAAGAGCCTCATCTGTAACACCATCAGCGATTATCGAATTTATAATATCATCAAGGATCTTAAATCTGGATATCCCCAGGTCTTTAGCATCAATACGCCCCCACGACTCCTCTTTAAAAAGTGATGTTATCTTTTCAATTATTTTATCTTTTGACATTTTTCCATCCCGTTACTTAAAATTTTACACTACAGAATTTACGACTTTTTAACAGATTATTCTTACCGGTTTAAAAAGAGCAGCGAATCCATAATCGGCAATAAACTTTTTGCCGTAAAAATTATGCTGATTTTTGGCCTTTTTTAAAACAGAAAATACCCATCTATGCACATTTGATGGGTATCTTGCGGGTAAATGTCATACCCCGG
>CAYYKZ010000128.1:0-7583 GCA_964468455.1 uncultured Leptospirales bacterium
ATTGTATGGATAGATAATAAATTCCGTCTTATACGGGAAACCAGGTTCGCAATCTTTACCAAGGGGCTTATCGGCAGCAAGTACATCAATGTTTTTATCCCGCCATCAATGAATACTGAGGACTTTTATGAGGATGGTGATAAGGTTTACGGTATTGATCCGCCCAGTTTTGATCAGATGATGCTGATATTTCAGAGTTTTATGCATGATCAGAGCGGAGGGGAGATGCTTGCTGATATTTTTATTAATTCAAAAAACTTTGTTGAGAACCTTAATAAAATTACCAGAGAAAACAGGGGTGATATCCGCACATCTGTACTTGCAACAAGAACCACAATTATGCTTTTTTCCCAGCAGATGAAAATTTTTATGGATGAACTTAACAGATTTACGACCAACATGTCAAGTCTCTCTGAAAAAAACAAGGAGGAGATAAATATTGCTATAAAAAATATCTCCGAAATTTCCAGCAATCTTAACAGGATAATACAGAGGCTGGAGCAGGGGAGAGGAAGCCTGGGTAAGCTGATGACAGATGAAGAGGTTTACTACAACATAAGGGATGCCTCAGTTTCAGCTAAAGAGCTTTTTAACAGCTTGAAACAGGACCCTTCAAAACTCTTTTTCAGGCAGAAATAGTTTATGGCAAAAAAGAAAAGTTATTTTGTCTGTACTGTCTGCGGGGCCGATTATACAAAGTGGCACGGCAGATGCCTCTCCTGTAATGAATGGAACACAATTGTTGAAGAGGAGCATAAGCCTTCAGGTAAAAAGAGGGCTGCACCTTCTTCTGTGATTCTAAGTTCTGTTGAGAAGGAAGGTATAAGCCGCATGAAAACAGGAATAGGGGAACTGGACCTGGTATGCGGCGGCGGAGTTGTGCCTGGTTCTGTGATTCTCCTTGGCGGAGAACCTGGTATAGGCAAGTCTACTCTGGCATTGCAGGTTTCGGAAAGCCTTAATTCTTTATATATTTCAGGAGAGGAGTCTCCGGTTCAGATCAAGCAGAGGGGGGAAAGGCTTAATATTAAAGGGGATAAAACCAGTATCTCTGTTAATAATGAAGTAACAGATATTATTGATCTGGCTGAAAAGCTTAAACCTGGTTCACTTATAATTGATTCAATTCAGACAGTTTATTACAACGAAATTCCAGGCATCACCGGATCTGTAAGTCAGATAAGGGAGTCCGCTTCAAGGCTTGCGGATTTTGCAAAAAAGTCAGGCATTCCTGTAATACTCATAGGCCATATAACCAAGGACGGCTCAATTGCAGGTCCCAAACTTCTTGAGCATATAGTTGATACTGTGCTTTATTTTGAAGGGGATTATTCAAGAGATTTCAGGGTTTTGAGGGCTTTTAAAAACAGGTACGGCTCTGTTAATGAACTTGGACTTTTCAGCATGACTCCTCTGGGCCTTGAAGAGGTTAAAGATAAAAACAGAATTTTTCTTAATCCATTCAGGTCATTATCCCCTGGAAATGCTGTTTCAGCTGCTGTTGAAGGTAGCAGAACAATTCTTTTTGAAGTGCAGTGTCTTGTAACATTTTCAAGTTTTTCCAATCCAAGAAGAATGTCAGACGGTTTTGATTTAAACAGGCTTATTATTATAAGTGCGGTACTTGAAAAACACGCGGGTTTAAAACTCAATAATTTTGATATATTCATCAATGTTTCAGGCGGCTTTAATATAAATGAGACTGCAGCAGATCTTGCAGTTGCAGTTGCAATAGCCTCCAGTTTAAAGGAGAAACCTGTAGATGAAGGTGCGGGATTTATCGCTGAGATATCTCTTTCCGGTGAATTGAGGCCTGTTTACCAGATAGAGAAAAGGGTTCAGGAGTTCAGATATTCAGGTTTTAAAAGGCTTTTTGTATCTAAAGGTGATTATGAAAAGGTGAAAACTCTCGGTTTTGAGGGAGAAATCTATGGGGCTGCTACTCTTAAGGAAGCTCTTGACATTATTTTTGTTTAATAAGAGGTTTTTTAAAGAATATCATTCTGTGGCACTCAAAGGGTTAAGGGTTCCCATCTGCCTGGCACTTAAGTGATTTTATATGAAAACTGTTTTACAGGTTTAAGCAGTGAAATAAATATTTGAAAAATAGTTGATAAAATAGATATATTCTGAAAAATGTTAATAAAGATGACGATATATTAAGAATAAATACAAAACATGAAAAAAAATGGTAAAATGAAATTTAAATTAAGAAATTTACATAATAAATACTCCAGAAGATTCTACGAAAACTACTTCGTCTTTAACAAGAAGAAGGATAAATTGTGGAAAAAATTTGTAGAAAAGGGTCATGAAAAAATGACCGTAATGTTTATCCCCCATAATGAGAAAAAAATCTTTAATTTCCAGATTTCGAAGTTTATAATATCATTCTTTGTGGCTCTTTTTGTAGTGGTGATTGTAACTTCATCCTATGCTGTAATAAAAAACAGGCAGATCAAAAGTGAGGAGCAGAAACTTCTTCTTTCCTACAATGATATACGTGCAGACCTGATAAGATATGAAAAGCTGACAAACGAAATTTCAGGTATCATGAATGATCTTAAGCCTGAAATTGAGGAGCTTTATCAGCTTGCTGCAGGGACAAATGAAACCGGTGATATATGGACATATAGAGATTATGACAGAGAAACAATGGATGAACTTGTTAAAGTTAAAAGGATGCTGCCTGGAGAGATTTTCGCAATAAAAGATGTACAGAAGGATCTGCTAAGCAGCACAGACACAATAAGAACGATTAAAAATTTTGTGGATGTGAGAAGCAAAGTTGTTAAGGATACACCATCAATAGTTCCTAATCCGGGTCATATTTCATCTCTTTTCGGGTGGAGAAGATCACCATTCGGTCATGGAAGGGATTTTCATACAGGTATTGATATTGCCGCTTCTTCCGGTACTGTTATTCGGGCAACCGCACCAGGCGTTGTTGTTCAGGCCGGCTGGATGGGGGGCTATGGAAAGGCAGTACGGATTCAGCATAAATTCGGTTTTGAAACAATATATGCTCATCAAAGGGCGATAATAGTCAGCAAGGGGCAGTCAATACAGAAGGGGCAGGCTATAGGATATGTTGGGATGACCGGGAATGCAACAGGACATCATAACCACTATGAAATAAGGCTTGGCGGCATCCCTATTAATCCATATCCCTACATGAGCAGGATGTGGTAGTTTAGTTTTAAAATTTTTCTTTATCCTGTATATTATTTCTGATTGATCTTCATCAAGAGATTTTTTTCATCATCTAACACAACGTTTAACGGCAACAGGTTCAGTAAGGGATGTTTAAAATAAAAAAATTTTTAAAATACCGTAAATAGCTCCTGCGTTTAAATGCTGAGATTACTCACCTATTATACTATTTCAACCTTCATCATTCTTTCTTTCCTGTATATTGCCCGTGCTTCTGATAACAATTATACATCTTTTCTGTTTCCATCACCCTGGTTTGAGACAGGCACAGATGTTGATGAAAAAGAGACGCCTTTTTCAGGTGGAGAGAGTGATAATCCTCTTCAATATAAGGAGGGTGACTGGTCAAAATATATTATAGATCCTTCTTATGAGAGGAGAGTTGATGAACTGGAAAAGCTTAATCTTTACAAAGAAGGAGATGTAAATATAAATGCATTTGGTTCAGCTAATCTTGACCTGAGATACGGCAAATCTGTTTTTACTGATAAAAAGTATAAGCAGTATGATGAGGATGAACCTTTTTCAAGGGTAATATCCTCCGGTTTTACACCTGAGCAGGTTGTACTCCTTTATATGGAAGGGGAAGTGGGTGAGCGGATTAAGGTTTTTATTGATCATGACAGCAGAAGAAAGGAAAACCGCTATCTCATGCAGTACAGGGCTGTTGAAGATGATGAGGTTGTACGGGAAATAAATACAGGTGAAATTGATATTGAGTTTAACCACTCAAAGTATGCTGTTTATGACAGCAGAGGGGTAAAAGGCCTGGGTGCGGATTTTACCCTGGCTAAAAGCGGACTCCGTATTAAGGGATTCGGGAGTGTGTCAAGAGGGGAGAGTGAAGTTGAGTATTTTAACGGCAGCTCCTCTCCTGGAAACATAAAAATTTCCGAGTACCAGTATTTAAAAAGGACATATTATCAGCTGGAACCATTTATAAGATATGACGGGGTATCGTCAGCGCCTGCTGTCGGGTCAATTGACACTCTTATTGCTGTAACTTCAGAACCTCCTGACCCTGAAACTTATTCTCCATATCAGGTGAATATTAACTCTTCAGGTTTTGAATTATACATGGATGATCAGAATCCTCATAATAATTATAATGCTGTTGAAATCCCCTTTGACGGCGGTTACTATACCAGGCTGGTTAACGGGTCGGATTATTCGATAAATTATTCCACAGGTGTTATAAAGTTTTTAAAGAATATTCCTGAAAATGCAAGAATCTTTGCTGCTTATAGTATTGACGGAAGTACTAAAGATCCCTATGCTGAATCATTTGGAGGAGCATTTACAGGTAAAACAATAGTATTTATTAAATACGGCTATTCCCTTGGAGATATAGCGAAAAGGGATGTTTATGAAATAAAATCATACTTTTATATAGGTGCGCGGAATATTTTACCTTCAGGGTTTTCTCTGAATTTTTACAGGGAAAACAGCAAGCTGACAGATTCTGAAGTGAAGGAGCTGTCAGGATACAGTGTAGACAGGACTAATGGAATTATATCATTCCTTACTCGAGAGCCTTTCAGGCCTCTCCTCGGTGATGCGGCGGCAATCATATACAGCGAAGTACAGCCCTCTGACGTGTATATAGCTTCAAAATACAGGATAGGGGCTGACTATAATGTTGAAGCCAGAAGTTTTCAGCTTAAACATTTTAACATCATAGAAAACAGTGTTAAAGTAAAAATTAATGGGAAGGAAATATCTCCGTCATTATACAGCGTTGACTATTATTCAGGTTTTCTTGTATTTGCCGACCCCAATAATCCCATTATTGCAACAGATACAAGTATTGAAATAAAGTATGAATATCTTCCATTCGGCTCTTCTGATTCATCTTTCATGGGTGGTGTAAGGGCGGATTATGACCTTACACGGGATCTCCGTATAGGAGGAACTGTTCTCATATCACGGGGTGCTGAAAGCGAGGTTGTGCCCGATATAGGGAGTGAATCAGATCAGACAGTAGTTTTTGAAGGGGACTCTTCACTTAACCTGGGGCAGAAGAGGCTGGCAGATATGTACAATGCTGTTACAGGAGGGAGGGTTTCATCAGTTCCGCTTGAAATAAAAGCCTACGGTGAAGTTGCCAGGAGTTATAAAAATATTAATATTTTCGGGAAAGCCCTCATCGATAATATGGAATCAACAGATGAGGTTGTTTCCATCTCACTCTCAGAAAAGGACTGGCAGCTTTCATCAATGCCTGACATTCAGGATCAGTCAAACCGCGGTATTATGAACTATTTTTATTACAGGGATCCATGGTCACCGGAAACGCTGAAGGGATCGGGGTTTACCCCCTATGCGGTTTCTTACTCAGTAAAGCCGGGACCTTATAATATTGCCATGGGGCATGTCAGCGGCAGTATAGTTGAACAGTCCTCCCAGAGGTCGCTGGTATTTGATTTTGATTTTACTGATGGTGAATATGTTTCGGCAGTGACACGCAAACTCAGTGACACCGCTGTTGATATGTCGGGGCTCCAGTATGTTGAGATGTGGGTAAAGTATGACGGTGCTGATTCAAACGGGGTGGATCTCTTTATTGATCTGGGTACAGTTAGCGAGGATTCCGACGGAGATGGTCTTCTTGATACAGAGGACCGTAATGGGAACGGTTATATTGATTCCAATGCTTCATCCGATTACTCCGAGGATCGGGGGTATTCATTCAATGGGAATAACACTACAGTTGCCGGTTCCGGCCCGGGTTTGAGCAGCTATACACGGGGAGATGGTGTTCTTAACAGCGAGGATTTAAACGGCAACGGTATTCTTGATCTTGATGAAAATGTATACCGGATTGAAATGGGAACTGTCAGCAGAAACAGCGGCAACTGGCAGAAAATCAGGTTTTATGTCAATCCGGAAGATCTGTCAGCAGGGGAGGTAAATCTTCTTAAGCAGGTTACTGCTGCAAGGATATATCTTCGAAGAAACAGCGATAATACGGGTAAACTTTATGTAAGCAGCCTGAAATTTGTTGCCTCAAAGTGGAAAAATCCGGAACTGGACAGTGTTCCGGTTAATTCATCTGACCAGATAAAAATAACCAGATTAAACAGCGTGAGCGATGCGGACTACAGGGCGGAATCATTTATGCTTCTTCAGCGGAATGTTTATGAATCTCTATACGGAAGCAGGAGCAGTGAGGATATTGAAAGTGAAAGCGAGAGTGCTCTGCTTGCAGATTATTATATTCCGGGCGGGAATTCATCTGTTTCAGTTACAAGAACATTCTCATCACCCTTTGATATAAGGAATTATAAAACTATGAATATCTGGGTTAATCCCAGGGTTATGAATCCTGCAGATTCTATAGGGATAATTATCGGATCTTCTGAATATGATTATATTGAATACAGGACTGTTCCTGCGAATCTTCAGCAGTGGACAAACATGAAATTGAAATTGAAAAAGGGATCTGATGGCAATATCGATATTAATTCAATTACCGGGAATACCGATTTCAGGAGAATTAAATATATTAAACTGGTGATTTATGGTAATGGAGGTGAATCTCCGGGAAAAATCTGGGTTAATGATATCTATGTTTCAGAACCTGAAACGCTCACAGGTGATGCAAGATGGTATGAAGGGGAAGTGGCATTTAAGCGGCCTGTATATGTAACAGAGAGCGGTGTTCCTGTCCTTTCTGATATGAGAGTAAAATATATTTATAGAGGGTATTCTTCTGATTTCACCTCGCCAGGCAAGGGTGATGATGAAATAGAAGTGACAACACATGAGGTTTCATCATCTTTCAGAATTATTCCAGGCTGGGGTGCTTCAATTGATTATACAAAAGAAAAAAGTTTAAGCGACAGCAGGGATGAAGACATAACTTATGACCTGCGCGGAAATACAGAAAAGGAGAAGTTTTTATTTACAACTGCATACAGAGGTTCCGGGCCGGAATCCCCCTCTCTTAATCTTTCCTATGCTATAGATAGATATAATAATTTAAAGGATCTCACCCTCTCCAGTGATATATATACGGAGGAGAGCTGCAGTTATGTTCATACCCCTGTAATAACATATAATCAGAAATTCACTGATTTTTTAGGAGGTATACTAAACGCAAGGATGATGCTGGATATGGCTTTTTCAGGTATCACAATGAACCGCGATTCAGATACAATTTCTGAAGAGGATTTGAGAGATGAATATGGAGGGGATGAAAAGGACAAAAGACAGAGATCGGAGCTTCTTGTTCAGCTCGATTATGCAGGTGATTACTTTTTTTTAAGGCCCAGGCTTGTTACTGCATCTGAAGAGGTTGTTGAGATTAAGGGTGATAAAAGGTCGGAAGAGGCGGGAATAAATGAGACAATAAGCGGGGGATATAATAT
>CAYYKZ010000129.1:0-7563 GCA_964468455.1 uncultured Leptospirales bacterium
ATTCAAGATAAGTAAAAGAGGATGAAAGACAGTATTTTCAGTTTTAATTCCTTAACTAATACATTCAGCAGAATTTCCCCATATTTCCGCTGCCGGAAACGGCGGCAATATCAGAAAAAGTATTACTGCAATAAAAATATCTGCAGAAATAATTACCGGCAAATTTTAAAATTATTTTACCCGGAAAGTAAATTCAAAGGATGTGCCGCCGGAAAAATCAGTTTTCATATCTCCATTCATCTGCCTGGCAAGCCCCTGAATAAGATTGAATCCCAGCTTTCCTTTTTGAGGATATGAAACATGCGGAGGGAAGCCCTTTCCATTATCACTTATACTGAGAACAAAAAGTCCTTCATCCTGACTATCAGCATAAAATCTGATAACAACTTTACCACTGTCTCCCGGTAAAAATCCATGTCTCAGAGAATTTGAAAGAATTTCACTTATAATCTGGGAAAGAGGTATGGATCTATCCAGACTCAGATAATGAGATTCCATATCTATTACTACACTTATTTTATTTTTATCAATCCGGTATGCCCTTATCAAAGATGGGACAAGGCTTTCCACATATCCCCGCATTTCAATGGAGTTGCCTTTATCCGATGAATATAATTTTTCATGAATAAGCGACATTGCCTTTACCCTGTTATGGCATTCAACCAGTGCTGATTTAACATCTTCATCACTCTCCTTAACTATCTGGAGACTTATTAGGCTGGTGATAATCTGCATGTTGTTTTTAACCCTGTGATAAACCTCTCTTAAAACCTGCTCCTTCTGCTCCCGGAAACTATTATCCGGCTCTACATCTGAATTATTCTCAGGCAATAATACGCCTTCACCCTGTTTGAAAATCTCCTGATCCCGCTTATTACTCCTTTTTGTCAGGAATATTACAAGCAGCACTGCAATAGAATAGACTAGAGTCTGAAAAAAAACCAGGGGTAAATAATTATTGATTCCGGCACTCTGAAGATACAAGGCCATAGTAATAGAATAAAAACCGACTATCCAGAAGGCATGGAAATAAAACCAGTATGCAGTAATAATTGCAGGTATATAAAAAAGGTGAGTATATATATACTCACCTTTTTTATCCAGGGGTAACCAGAAAACAGGAAGCACTGATACTAAAAGGATTGCGAGAATTAAAACTATTCTTTTTCTTTTATTTATTTTCATTTTTTATACCTGAAATATTACTCAGGCATAAAAACTAAATCATGTCAATTAAAATGCTACTGCCACATTAGTTTTACTTTCAATGAGATCCCTGGTTTCCTGAGGAATACCTTTGAAAATAATTTTTTTGTTGTCCAGCATTGCAAATCTCTGAGCAATACATATGGTTTTAATTATTCCAGGCTCAAAGGAGTTAACCTTGGTGAAATCAAAAACAAGACCCGCGTCATTGCATCCAATACTTCTGACTCTGCGGAAGAAATCACTCTGAGCCTCATGTTCCATCATCTCTATAAAATCATTCTGTCTCATAATCCCCCCTATTACTAATGGACGCTCTTGAAATCATTTATAAGGTCCGCCAGTTTTTCGAAATCCATGGATTTATCAAAAAAATAATCTGCTCCAAGCTCTCTGCATCTGTTAAAGTAATATTGATCGTAATAATTTGTCAGCATTGCAACTATTGTTCCTGGACTTGTTTTTTTAATATTTTTCAGTATATCTACACCGCTTCGCTTATTAAGTTTAATATCAAGAACAACAAGATCAGGATTATAACTCTCAACAAAATCTATTTCTTCATCACCGGTTAAGCCCATGACATCAATATCACCCTCTGCAGAAAAAAAACGGATAAGTCTGCTTCGAATAATGTTTGAATCATCTACAACAATAACTTTCATATATAATCCATGTGAAAAAATTATGAATATTTTTTATCACAGCACTTTAAAAAACACAATCAGACAAAATCTATTAATAATGGGTAAAATGGATATTTTTACGGTAAGAATTAATACTCATACTGTAGGACAAAGTCTTACAGCGAAAGAGGGGTTTGATGTACAGAAAAATTATATATCAAGAAGGTTGTTTTTAATTACATAATGGGTAAGTTCAGAATTATTTTTCATATTCATTTTTCCAAGTATACGCTGCCTGTATGTACTGATTGTTTTTACACTTAAAAAAAGTTCAGAGGCTATCTCAGATACGCTTTTCCCTGAAGCTATCATGCACATAACCTGGAACTCCCTGTCAGTTAATTTTTCATGGGGAGTTTCCATGCCGCCCCAGGCAATACTGTCAGCAAGGGACTCGGCAAGAGCAGGTGAAATATACCTGCCTCCTGCAACAGCTTTTTTGATTGCTGAAACAAGATTTTCCGAAGCTGTTTCCTTGGTAATATATCCGGAAGCACCTGCTTTGATTGTTCTTACTGCATACTGATCTTCAGCATGCATGCTCAATACAATAACAGGAAGATCAGGTTTCATAAGCTTAATATGCTTAATCGCATCAAGCCCGTTCATTCCCGACATTTTAAGGTCCAGCAACACCACATCATAATCATTTTTTTTAATAAGCTCAATAAGCTGTTCAGCGCTCCCCGATTCTCCAGTTACCTCCATGTCCCGTGTATCGGAAATAATCTGTTTAAGACCGGCCCTGACAATATCGTGGTCATCAGCTATAACTATCTTAATCATTGATCTGTCTCCGTTACAGGAATTGCCACTGAAATTGTAGTACCGCTGCTGCTTCCATTTATCTCAATTTCACCATTTAAAGCTTTAACTCTTTCCCTCATACCTATAAGGCCGTATGAACCTTTTGTTTTCATTGATTCATCATCAATACCTTTACCATTATCGCTAATTTTCAATTGAAGGTATTTATCCTTTGATTCCAGAGAAATTTTCACTTCATCCGCTTCCGCATGCTTAATAATATTGGTAAGAGACTCCTGAAATATTCGAAACAAAGCTACAGCCTTATCCTCGGCAAGAGCGGAAATTTCATTGGCATCCACAATACAGCGGATACCTGTCCGCTTCATAAATTCACTGGCCTGCCATTCAATCGCGGCACTTAACCCCAGATCATCAAGTATACCGGGACGAAGCATGGAGGAAAGACGTCGTACAGTAAAAATTACATCATTAATAAGATCATCCATGACAGCAGTTTTTTCAATAAGGTCATCATGCTGAGGGGGAATTCTTTTTTTCAGCCAGGAAAGGTCTATACGCAGTGCAGTAAGAGACTGACCAAGAACGTCATGAATTTCCCTGGCAATATCGGTTCTCTCCTTTTCCCTCATAGACTCAATATGGGCGGAAAGATTTCTCATCTCCTGCCTGGACCTTAAAATCTCTTCAAAATACATTTTATACTCAGTAACATCCCTGATAATACCCTGGTAACCGTCATTTGAATTTTTTTCATACTCAAACTTTTTAAGAGTAATAAGGACATCAATTTCTCTGCCGTCTTTACACTTCATTTTTGCTTCAAAATTGCTTACAGCACCCTTTGAAGCAGCTTCCTCAACAAAGTCTCTATACATATCGGAATTATTAAAAAGAGTGACCAGTTTCAGGCCGTTAAACTCATCAAAAGAATAACCAAAAAGATCAATCATTGCCTGGTTAACATTAACAACATCACCCGTTTCATCAGCAATAAAAATCGGATCAAGGGACTGCTCAAAAAGAGTCCGGTACTTTATTTCACTTTTTTTAAGCTCTCTGTCAAGGAGTGATCTATGCAGAGCAATTTCAATGGAGGTATAAAGATCCTTCTCCTCAATGGGCTTAACTATATAGCCGTAGGGACCTGTAAGATTGGCCTTTTTAAGGGAATTTTCATCAGAATGAGCAGTTAAATAAATAACCGGAATATCGTAGGCTTCATGCAAAATAGTGGCAGCAGTAATTCCGTCAATTTCCCCGGAAAGCATAATATCCATAAGAACAAGGTCAGGTTTGCTGTCTGATATAAGTTCAAGGCATTCCTCTCCCGATCCCGCAATACCAGTAACAGTATACCCCAGGTTTTCCAGGGTATTCTTCAAATCAAGAGCAATAATAACCTGGTCTTCAACAATTAATAATTTTCTGCTGTTCATTTAGAACCGATCATCACACCTTTTTTTGAAGCTGAATTCTCTTTAAAAATTACCGGGCAAAAGTAAAATTAGTATGATCATATTAATAAAAATTGTCAAGTTTAAATAGATTCAATCTTAACTGTTATTTTTTAATTCCCTGCGCATCTCAAGGTAAAGTCTTGCAGAACCCTCAGCAGGTTTAAAAATAAAACTTTTAAGCATAAAAAGGTCCATGTATAAAAGCGCAAAGCCGGAAAAAAAAGATTCCAGGGAAAAAATCCTGTAAAAAGTCGCAGTCAAAGTAGTATTAAGCCTTACAATCCGCTCATCAATAAACCTGAAATTTCTGGCAATATCATAAAAAACCACACCGCAGGTATTTAAGGCTGTTTTTTCTCCTGAAAGGGATCTGAACAGGGCTGCTCCACCTCCGCTGTTTTTTAAATCTTCAGGAATCTGCCTTGTAATGGCCCAGATCATAGCCTGGGCCAGCTCTTTATTTTTAACATCAACAGAAGGGTCATTCATAATCATATCAAGGTGAAACCTGTGATAATCAAGGGCCGATGAAAGTATTTTCCGCCATCTGCCCGCCCGGAAAATACTGTAGATTTTTGAAAAAATAAAGGCGCAGGCAATAACAATAATTTCCGGCGCCACCTCATCAGAAACAAAACCGGTAAAGGAACGGAAATACTCAAGAAGCACCATAAATTACTCAGCCTTTTTCATCTTTTCCAGAACTTTCTGCAGCTTCACCATCCGGGCCTTAACATGCTCATCATCCATATATCTGCGTATTTTATAAAAAACATCCTTAAGCCTGGGCTCAATTTTCTGAAGCAGGGCAGATTCTGATGCCATCTCAAGAGGGGGATTCACATCAAAATCTTTCAGCTCAGGATATTTTTTATTCACCATAGCCATATCCGGAATAAGAATTTCAAGCTCCGATGAAAAATTTTCAACAGCTTCCGCAATAAGAAGGGGCTTTTCAGTAGATTCAACAGCAACAATAAAATCCTCGTAAATCTTTATCAGTCTCCTGAGTACAGCTTTAGCATCATAGTATTTTGACCTGCTGTTAAGAGAGGAATTATCGTAAACAATCATCCCCTCCTTTACAGAAGCAATACCGGAACTTTTCTGCTCAACAGAACATCTAATAAAAATGCCCGAAATTTCCGAAACAGTAAAACTGATTCTGCTGTCACCATCTTTCGAATAAACATAATTCCCTGTAAAAAGAGTTAAAGCAGGATTAACACTGTAGGAACGGACAAGAATCTCACCTCTACCAGGACTAACAAATTCAATTTCTCCCAGAGGAGTATCTGCAGAAGATGCATTTTCAGAAAATGAAGTACCCGTAATAATAACCAGAAAAGAGACAATAATTAAAATAACTTTTTTCAACAGTTCATTCCCCCTTAACAGGGTGTAATGTGAAATTTAAATCTCATATTTTCAAGGAAAAATTTATTACATACCGGACAGGAGGCTTATAATGACAAAAACACACTACAACACAATAAAGGAAACTGCAGGAAATAGATATCTAGAAATGATAATCAGCAGTAGGGCCGGTATAATGCATAACAAGGACAGTAATATCATCCTCAAAATCGCAGTTACCCCTTATTTTAACAAGTTCATCCACAATAGCGCGGCTTAAATCAAAGGGATTAAGAGAATAATTATTGCGTAAAAATCTTAAAAACAGGGCTTCTCCAAGAATCAGGTTATCACTGCCAAGACACTCGGTAACACCATCAGTATAAAGAATAATCGAATCACCAGGCTCAAGAACAGCAGCAGCATTCTCAAAATCAGCCGGCAAAGAATCAGCAATAAGCCTCCCCTTTGAATTCAGAAATTCAATATCACCCGAGCTTCTCAAAATAATCATGGCAGGATGCCCTGCACTTGAATAAAGCAAAGCACCTGAATCAAGGTTAACAGAACATACCCCGGCAGTAACAAAATGATTGTCAATTTTCCCCTGAAGCGATTTATGAAGATTAAAAAGGGTCTTGGACGGAACAGTAAAAGTATCGTTCCATCCGGAAAGGGACATTTTAACCATAGATGATACAAGGGCACCTGCAACACCATGGCCCGAAACATCACATATAAAAAAACTTAAAGTCCTGCTTTTCTCATCATAAAAAATATCAACAAAATCCCCCCCCACTTCCATCATGGGCTTGTAATTATAAGCTATAAAAGCCTCGTTAATAACCGGGATCTCTTTCGGCAGCAGTGCCTTCTGAAGCTCACCTGCAATATGAATCTGCATTTCAAGCTGATTCTTCTGATCTTCAATAACCCTCTGCCCTACTTCAGCTTCCCTTGACTTGACCCAGCGCATAAACCTGGTACCATCAAGAATATAAATAAAAAAAGAAATAATAACAGTAACAGCCATAATATCATTAATGCTGTAACGGGCCCTGGCACCGGAAAATTCCATCCCAAGAAACCAGCTCAAAGTAAAGAAAAGAGTAACTGAGGTATAAAGGATTGCGTAAGCCACTTTCCTGGGATAGGGTACAAGAGCAATAAGTGTAAGAACAAAAAGATACCCGCCTATATAAGCAGGATCACCAATAGTAAACGCAGTAAGAGTGGCCGTTGACAGCTCAAGATAGGTCCCGTAAATAATAAGAAGCAGCAGGCTTTTCTCTCTCAAAGGTTTAACAAACCTGGTAAAGAAGAGAAGAAGCCCCACAACCGGGAAAGCCAGTCGAAAAGTCACCAGAATAGGCTTGTCTGGGTGGATAGCCATGTCAATAGGGATATAAGTAAGCCATGATAGTGTAATCACAGAGGCAAAAGTAAGAATACGGCTGCTCTGATAATTAAGTTCACGCCTGAAAGTTTCAGGGAAAGATTTTCTCCCGTCATCAAGGTTAATATATTGCAAAAGCCTGCTTTTTAAGTTCAATTGGAGAATCCCCGTATACCTTAATAATATAGTATATTAAATATAATAGAATAATTCAAGCACAAAACCGCAAATCCCGGTATACACAGGCCTTTAAATCAGTTATAAATATGGAGAAAAACATGGCGCTCCCTGCCGCCGGTGCCAGGAAGGCCGGCCGACAGGGAATGACATCCGATTAATTCTAAGGGAATTTAATGTTCAGGTAACTTCGTTACATCTTTTTTTTATTTAAATCAGAATTTCTTCTTAATACTAATGACCAGATTTATGTATAAACTAATACCTTCGCTGTCTATTCCTGATTTTTTTATAAATGCAGAGGGACTTTCTGTTTCAGAACTTTCCGCTGATAAGAAAGTTAATGAAATTAATAAAATCCCTGCTGAACATAAATAACTCTTCACAGCTTATGCTGAGAATTCGTATACCGCCTGATATAAGCCCCGCCCGGATTGAAACCGGCCCTGTTTCGACGGCACTTTTACTCGCTGAAACTTTTAATCTCCACAGGCTTGAGCATCATTTTCATCAT
>CAYYKZ010000130.1:0-7501 GCA_964468455.1 uncultured Leptospirales bacterium
AAATCTTGTTCCTCCAGGCCCGGAGTCAACCTCAATAATACCTTCATGTTCAGTAATTACTGAATTAACAATTGCCAGCCCCAAACCGCTGCCCGCATCTTTTGAACTCACAAAAGGATCAAATATATTATCAATTATTTCCCGTTTTATACCAGGGCCGTTATCACTTATAATGATATGCCATAAAAATGTTCCGCTTTTATCATTACCCCCAACAGGCTCTCCTCTTTTAAGGCTGATAACAATTACTCCATTATCCTTATTTCCGGATCCATTAATTGCCTCAGCAGCATTTACCAGTAAGTTAAGAAAAACCTGTTCCATCTGTGTCCTGTCTGCCATTACAGATGCTTCACAATCGGGCAGTTCCATCTTTACGTGAATATCCCCTGTAAGATGCGATGAAAGTTCTACAGCATCCTTTAACAGGGGAACAAGGTCAATTTTCGCGAAAACAGTTAAATCCCTGCTTTTAAATGACATTAATTTTTTAACAAGTCCGCTTGCTTTAAGCCCCGACTTTCTTATTATTTCTAGATTCTCTTCAATTTCACTGCTGCTAATAGCGCTGCCGCTTTTCAATAAATGAGAAAGATAGGAGGATGTACTTACAATCCCTGTTATAATATTATTAAAGTCATGAGCAAGCCCGCCTGCCATTGTACCAAGAATTTCAGCCTTTTGAGCCCTCTGAAACTGAGCCTCTTTTTTCTCAATATCTGTTATGTCATCAATCCTTATAACTATTCCGGAAACATCACTTTCCCAGAAAGGAAGAATAGAGATATTTATAACCCGCTGACTATCCACAGTGATTATTTCTTTAAAAAAAGAAATACTCCTTCTCCTGATTCTTACTTCTTCACATGACTGTTTAAATCTGGAAAGGAAAGGAAGCAAATCCCACAAAATAATTCCCCTGGCCTTTTCCCCGGGAATTCCAAAAAGGTCTAAAGCTCCCCTGTTCCAGTGAACAATTTCATCTTCATTATCAATTGTAATAAGGGCAGATGGAATAGACTCAATAATGCTGTTCATAAAACCCGTCAGTTCTTTTAACTGCTCATTTATTCTGCTCAGATCATCTGTACGCCGGGTAATTGTCTGTGCCATGTCATCAATGGCTGATGCAATATCACCTAATTCATCTTTACGGCTGTCACCAATGGGAGCATTAAAAGTTCCTGTTTTAATCCGCCCCACCCCATCAAGAATTAAATTTATCCTTGAAACAAAAATAGAATTAACCTTTTTAAATGTTATAAAAACCATAATAATGGTAATAAGAAGCGAGAAAATAAAAGAAAACCTGAAAACAGAAAGAGAATACGACCTTATGGCACTTGTGTCATATATAAGTTCAATATAGATCCGCGAGCTTCTGTTAAAAAAGAACCTGTCAAATTTAAGTTTTTTATAAACCTTCAGTGTATTTCCTTCTTCTACTACTGCTTCACCTTTACCTACGATGTCTCTAATAAGTTCCCTTGAAGCATAAAAAACCTTACCAGGGTTAACCAGAGACCAGCCCTTACCCCCTGCTATGGAGTAAATATCAATTGAATAAAGATAATCACCATAAAAACTTTTAAACATATCCCTGAATAAAAATTCATAGAGAGCAAAATTATATTTTTCCCGAATAAATTCTGAAGCATCCATGGAAATTTCATATATTATACTGCTGCCTTTAGGAGAATAGTACATGTAATGATTAATTTTCCCTTCATTGATGGAAACGTTAATCCCCTGTGAAACAACTTCACCTTTACCGTATATTTCTTTTATATATTTCGAAAAAGAGGGGCTTATTTCAAGCAGATTAAGGCCGATATCCCCCTTTAATGAGGAATTAAACACCACTCCTTTACTGTTGATAAAATAAACATCACCTATACCGGCTTTTCCGGAAAATTTTTTCAGCTCATCCGGAGAAGCAGCAGAAATAGAAGCAATGGATGGATAGTTTTTCCGCAGCTTTAATACAGCAGTCCCGCCCGCACTATTCATCACCTTTTCAACTGCATAGAGAAATGTCTGGTAATGTTCCAGCTGGTTTTTAATACGTGTCAGTTTCTCTTCACGGTTTTCCCTGAAAACATCCTCTACAAATGATCTGGAAAAAGAACCTATTATAAAAGAAATTGTAACTGCTGTAATGAATATTGTTGAAAGTATTAAAAGGAATAATCTTTTTTTCATTTTATTTTCTTAGATCCGCTCTGGATATGTCAACATGAAGTATTGCTCAATTATAAATTTAAACTTCAACTGAAAGAAACATTATATAGTAAGAGGGGGATTCATCAGATGTGTCAATAAAAAACCGCTGTTAATGCAATAACTTTTCTTTTAAATGAATGCTCTGAAGTCTCTTTTCTTTAAGCCTGATCAGGAATATCTCAGAAATAATTAAAAATATTACAGAGGAGACCGGCCGGGATAAACCTGATGGTAAAGATTCATTACCGGCAGAAACAGGCTGCTGCATCTTTTAAGCGGGACAAAAAAAGCTGCGGAGATCAACTCCGCAGCTTTTTATAACTTCTGCAAAAATATTACTGCAATCAGCCTATAGCTTCATTGCCTCTTTCCGCTGTGCGGATTCTAACACATTCCTGCATATCAAAAACAAATATTTTCCCGTCACCAATATCACCCTCTCTTGATGCTCTGGTTATAGCATCAATCGCAGGTTCAAGGTAGTCATCATTTACGGCAATTTCAATTTTGACTTTCTTAAGAAGGTAACCCACCTCTTTAACACCTCGGTATACCTCGGTAATTCCTTTCTGTCTTCCGCATCCCATTACATTAGTTACAGTCATAAGATGAATCTCAGCCTTTTCAAGTTCAGCTTTGACCTCTTCAAGTTTATGGGGACGTATTACTGCGATTATATATTTCATTACTTACCCCCTAATCCATCATTGTATATCCGGTCTCATGGTGCGCTGTAAGATCAAGACCTATATTTTCATCACGCTCAGAAACCCTCATTCCTACAAGAAGGTCAATTATTTTATAAAGAACAACTGTTACCACAATAGATAAAACTATGGCAACAATTACAGCTTTAGTCTGTATTAAAAGCTGCCCGGGATTTCCGTAAAATAGTCCGTCAGCCCCGTTGGGATTAATTGTTTTAGTGGCAAACAGCCCTGTTGCCAGCGCTCCCCAGATTCCGGCTATTCCATGAACACCGAAAACATCAAGAGAGTCATCATATCCGAATTTTGATTTTACATAAACAACAAAAATAAAGGCAAAGACCGATCCGCCGGCTCCAATAGCAATAGAAGATATAGGTGTAACAAACCCCGCTGCCGGTGTAATCGCAACAAGCCCGGCTACAATACCGGTAATGACACCAAGAACGGTCGGAATTTTATGAACACGCCAGTCAAGAATCATCCATGCGGCTGCTCCCGCTGCAGCTCCGGCGTGAGTATTTACCAGGGCTGAAACTGTAACGCCATCAACGGCAAGCTGACTTCCCGCGTTAAATCCGAACCATCCGAACCATAGTACCCCGGCTCCCAGGACCGCAAGAGGAAGGCTGTGTGGAGATGAGCCAACACCGCTTCCGATTCTCCTGCCCATCATAAGAACCATTACAAGAGCAGTAATTCCCGCTGTTATGTGGATAACTGTTCCTCCGGCAAAGTCAAGTGCTCCGTCAGAACCAAGCAGCCCTCCGCCCCACACCATATGCACCATGGGATCGTATACCAGCGTTGACCATAATATAACAAAAATCAGCATACCTGAAAATTTAGCTCTTTCTGCAAAGGCTCCTATAATAAGAGCTGGTGTAATAACAGCAAACATCATCTGAAACATCATAAAAAGTTGATGAGGAATTGTCTGCCCGTCAAGCGGTTCAACACCCACGCCATTTAAAAAAGCCATTTCAAGCCCGCCTATAACTCCGCCTATGTCAGAGCCGAAAGACAGGGAGTATCCGAAAAAAATCCACTGAATAGATATTACAGCAAGAATAATAAATGTCTGCATCAGGACAGACAAAACATTTTTTTTTCTCACGAGCCCGCCGTAAAAGAAAGCAAGAGCCGGAGTCATCAGCATAACCAGTGCTGTAGCGACAAGCATCCAGGTGGTATCCGCTTTATCTATCATACAATAAACCTCCTTAAGTTTTAAGAAGGTTTAATAAAAACTATTGAACCAGTTGTCAATATCAGATATGGCAGAAACACCTTTATTCACTTATTTTTAACATTGGCGTAACACTCGGCATCTGCACTGTGCATTTCGCTGTTTTTATACGGAACCGTTTACTGGAAATTACAATAATGGAAAAAACTGACTTAAAAAAAAGTTCCTGTTTTATCTTAAACATTTGACAAATCTTTTTTCCGGTGTATCCTTACTGGACTTATCATTATAATTCCGGTTTTTCTTAAACAGTTAACCTGCTTGTTATATTATCATATGCCATGACTGTCGAAGTTATACATAAAGTTTACTTATTCTTAACAAAACCAGGGGAGATAATATTCTCATGTTGAAAAAATTTTTTAATTCAATCTCCGGATTTTTTGTTCAGCAGATTGAAAAAGCAAAAATGACTGAGCACACCTTTATGATAATGATTGCTTTAATTATAGGTATTTTTGCCGGCCTTGGCGCAGTTGCAATCAGGCAGATGATTCTGGCTATAACATCTTTCTCTTTTCCAGGAGGAGGGAATCTTCTGGAGAATGTAAAATCTCTCCCATGGTATATAATTGTTTTTACGCCTTGTATTGGGGGCCTGATTGTAGGCCCTATTATATATTTCTTTGCAAGAGAAGCTAAAGGCCATGGCGTACCGGAAGTAATGGAAGCAATACTTATGAAAGGCGGATCAATACGTCCGCGAGTTGCTGTTGTAAAAGCGATTACCTCTGCAATTACAATCGGTACAGGAGGTTCTGTAGGCAGGGAAGGGCCGATAGTCCAGATCGGGTCCACAATAGGCTCAACAATCGGATATTTTTTAAAAGTATCACCCACCCGCATGAAAACCTTTGTCGGTTGTGGCGCAGCCGCTGGTATTGCAGCAGCTTTCAATGCTCCTATTGCAGGTGCTCTTTTTGCTGTAGAAATACTTATCGGAGATTTTGCATTCAGTCACTTCTCCCCCATAGTAATTTCATCAGTAATGGCTACTGTAATTTCCCATCAGTTCGAAGGTAATTTTGCTGCATTCCAGGTACCCTCATATCAGCTGGTGAGCCCTTTTGAGTTGGGATTTTATGCTATACTGGGCCTCATATGTGCAGTAATATCATTTTTATTTATTAAAATTCTTTATTATTCTGAAGACTTCTTTGATGAAAAATTAAAAATAAAAGAATATCTGAAACCTGCACTGGGCGGATTGCTTGTTGGTTTAATAGCTTTAAAAATTCCTGAAGTTCTGGGACTCGGATATGATTCGGTCAACAACGCTTTAAACGGGAATATGATATGGAGCCTTGCTATTGTCCTGGTCTTCATTAAAATCATTGCCACTTCACTTACTCTCGGCTCTGGCGGATCTGGAGGTATTTTTACTCCCTCATTATTTCTCGGTTCAATGGCTGGTACTGCATTCGGATTTATAGTCCACAGCTTCTTTCCGGAAATGACAGCAAGTCCCGGAGCATATGCACTTGTAGCTATGAGCGGACTTGTGGCAGGTACAACACATGCTCCTATCACTGCTATAATTATAGTTTTTGAACTAACAAATGATTACAGAATTATTCTGCCGCTCATGATTACATGTATAATAAGCACAATAGTTTCCACTATTTTATCACGTGAATCTATCTACTCACTCAAACTTGTAAAAAGAGATATTCACCTCAAAAACGGAATTGAAATAAATATAATGAATTCAATATTCGCAAAAGATATTTATAAACATGATACGAAAGCTTTAATTGAAACCACAAACTTTTACGACCTGGTAAACAGCATAATTTTAAGCAAAGATTCATGTTTCCCTGTTTTAAATAAAAAAGGGAAATTCACCGGAATTATTACGATTGATGATATAAAAGAATATTTATTTGATAAAGATATTCTGAAAGATATTATTATTGCATCGGATATAACCAATTATGATGTACCCCGAATCATTCCTGATGATAACTGCCAGGTTGTTCTTAATAAAATGGCTCTGCATAATCTTGACGGGCTGCCTGTTGTTGACAAAAAACGGGATGATAAACTTCTGGGAATGATATGGCGACGAGACATTATTGATGCATACAATGAGGAAATTAAACGTGTAGATATTTCATCTACCTTTGCAAGCATGATAACCATGAAAAAAACAGACCATAGCGTTCATTTTATGGAAGGATATGCCATAACTGAAATTTCAGTTCCTGAACTATTTATAGGCAAATCGATTAAGTCATTGAATGTGAGGTCAAAATTCGGAGTAAGTATTATTCTAATCAGAAGCGGATCAGGAAGAAAGGCAAAAATAAAAGTAATCCCTGAACCTGACTATATTTTTTCACCCGATGATTCACTGGTAATTGCAGGTGAGATAGGGAAAATAAACCTGATTAAAAACAGAACCTGACCGGATAGACAGGACTGGAGCTATTAATTCTAATATCCCGCCTGTTATAATATAAGAGAGTTTGACTGTAGGGAAAAAGACTAACGGTAAGATTATTTAAAAATATCTGATGGTTTCATTCAGCTATAATCACACCAGCATTAATAAGACTTATACTGCAGGTAACACCGAAGTAACCGCTGTATTCCTTAATAAGAGAGTCCATTTCCACTCTGGCCTTTCTTATACTGTTCTTCGTTCTGGTAATAGCGCTTTTCATATCCCGGCCGTACCACTTCATCTGCCCCTCCTGCAGGTCAAGCTTATCCTCAAGTTCCTTTATCTGCTTCGTATAGGAGTCGCGTATTTTTTCAAGTTCAGGGTCAATATGTATTTCAATGTTTTCATTTAAATCAAATATCCGGTCATTCACTCGCTTAATAAGCAGATCACGGGCCCGGGAAAAATACTCTTCCCGTTCTGCAATTATGGAATAAATTAAATCACCACAGTAAGAGGTTCCGGGATAGAAGAATTCCTGCTCAGTTAATGACTCACCTGTTTCCCTGAGATAATATTCAGGCACACTATTGTCAGAAGCAGCAATAACAGTAAACACCTCCCTTGTCTCTAAAATCCCTGTAAATGTCACAAGGTAATTGAAAACCATTCCGGAAAAACTTTTATCAGATCTAATATAAAGAACTCCGGTTTCGCCGCCAAAATGACCCGAATAGCAGTGATCAATAATCGCATCTACAGCAGGATGTCCAAAAGCCAGAAAATCAAGCCGCTCATTTTCCAGAGCTTTTTCGCTGTCAAATGTCCCGTAACGGATTTCATCTTCACCTGTAAAAATTCTATAAAGGCCTGTCCTTTTGTTCTGCACTCCCATTAAATCAAAGGCAAATCGGGACTGCTGCATAAACCTGTTTA
>CAYYKZ010000131.1:0-7497 GCA_964468455.1 uncultured Leptospirales bacterium
CACAAAAAAAATATACTCTCTTCAGGAACCATACGAAAAAGACCTTAAAAAAGCGGGACTCCTGAATGACAATGCCTTTACCTGTACATGCTACCTTGATGAAGTTGGGAATATACCTGCCTACGGGCAGGTTCTTGCCTGGGCTGAATCCTCCGCTGTTGTTTACGCGAATTCTGTTCTTGGAGCAAGGTGCAACAGAAACAGCGGGGTTCTGGAATTTATGAGTGCTGTTGCGGGAAAAGTGCCCTATTACGGACTCCTTACTGATGAAGGGAGAAAGGCGGACTGGGTTATTGATATCAGATGCAGCAACAGGCCGGAGGCGCAGATTCTGGGAAGTGCCATTGGACTTAAAGTAATGGAGGATGTACCCTATATAACCGGACTGGGCAGGTTCCTTGGGAATGAAATTACACCTGAAGTACAGGCATACCTGAAAGATATGGGTGCGGCATCTGCCTCAAACGGCGCAGTGGGTCTTTACCATGTTGACAACCTTACACCTGAAGCGAAGAAAAATGGCCAAAGCCTGATTAAAGAAAATGCGCAACTTTATGTAATTGATGATGCCGAACTGGACAGAGTCTACAAATCCTATCCTGTAATGTGGAAAAAGGGTAAAAAAAAGGCAAACCTCTGTTTCATTGGATGTCCTCACCTCTCCACCTGGCAGCTTAATGACTGGACGGAAAAACTGGATAAAGCCCTGGGCGAAACAGGCCGGAAAAAAGTTTCCATGAAAACTGTTATGACAGCTGCTCCGGATGTACTCGCGTCATTTGAAGGTACAGAAAACCATAAAAAGTTAAAAAAAATGGGAATCCTTTTATCACGATGCTGCCCTCTTATGTATACATCCAGCCCTCTAACAGAAAAATTTAAAACAATAATGACTAATTCAAACAAATTGAGGACCTACACCTCATCCCGTTACTTTAAGGATGAAGAAATTCTGGATATACTTTCAGGCAGGGAGGTAAAATAAAATGGTACGGGAATTTAAAGGGAGAGCAGTTGCAGCAGGATTATGGAGCGGCCCATGCGTTGTTTCAAGAACAGGATTCAATACTCTGGCATCATTTAAAAAGAGCGTCCTTGACAAAGCCGCCAGTATAACTGTTTCAGATCAGAACAATCAGGACCTCTATGGGAAAAATATTACAGGTGTGGCCCTCTGCCTCCCCCAGACCATTGGCTCGACCACAGGAGGGCTCATATTTCACGCAGCCAGCGCCATAGGTGCCAACCCGGCTGCAATGCTCTTTAGCGAAACTATTGACTCACTTGCCGCAGCGGGTATTGTACTTGCCAGAGTATGGGAAAATAGCGACATTGTGGTTATAGACAGGCTTGGGGATGAATTCCTGGAATTTGTGAAAGACGGCATGATGATTGATACAAGGGAAGACGGCACAGTTATCGTCAGTGATTGAAACAGCATTCAAACACCCTGCTGATTATATCTTCCCTGATTAAAAATACCTCTTCACAATATGCTTTGAGTAGGTTATAACATTTTCCACCAGTTCAAAATTGAGAAGGCTGCCGGTATAAAAAGTATTGTTTTCACCCTGAAGTTTTTCTATTTGTTCGTAAAATCCCCCCTCAATAGCCTCTCGACCTACGTGGGGGAAATAATTCCATTTCTTCACTTCTATTATCTGAACAATCTCCCTGTTTATTCGGGCTACATTCTCTCTTAATTTTTTAATAATTTCCTTTTCTGTTACAGGTTCTGATGAATATGAATAAAAAACTGAAATATCGCTTTCCTCCCATACCTTTGAAACCATAACAGGGGAGCCCTTATCCGGGACTTTGAACTTTCTTTCATCAAGAAGCTGCAGAAAAAAATTACAGCTGAAATCCTTTACTTCGCAGGCAATTGTATAGTATTCAAAATGCTCTACCTTATCAAAAAGACTTTTTTCTTTTGCAGTCATATCAAGAAACTTCAGTTCACCGGTCTCCTGGGGTATTGATATGATAAGATAATCAAAATTCCTTACTACTTTCTTCTTTGAGTTTTTCTCTTTAAAAGTTATATCTATTTTTGCATCAGAACCTTCTCCTCTTCTCAATACACCGGTTATATCTGCATTAAGAATTAATTCAGGAACTTCCCGGGCCAGCTCTTTCATGAGATTCTGGAAACTGTTAACAAGACGTTTAGTCCATGCCGGCTGATAATTCAACAGGTCCGCAAGACCGATTCTGAGCAGAGTAGTAAAATTACTGAAATTCATATATTTTATGGCATACATGGCAGGGATCTGGTTAAGGTAGCCATATCCGAAACAGGTTATTGGTACGCTGAAAAGTTTCTCAAGATTTGACAATTTCTTCTCTTTAAGCCACTGCTCAAAGGGCTGAGCAAGATTTCCTGTTATATTTCTGAAACCTGGCCTGCTTAATTTCCCATGATACAGGGCAATATAAGAGTAATATTTTAATACAGAGAGAAAGAGTTTAATTTTACTATCCCCGCGAAAAAGTGATGTTAATGGATACTGGTAACCGTCTCCTGCATCAAGAACCGTATTTTTGGGGCATGATTCTACAGGCAATTCAAATTTTTTAATCAGTTTTAGTGTATTCTTATATCCGGGGGTAATAGCAATGGCCCCCATGCCGCTGGCCTGGCCATATTTCAGCTCTGAATAACATTTACCCCCTATGGAATCGTTTTTTTCCAGAACTGTTACATTGCTATAACCCTTTTTTTTTAAATAATAGGCCATACTCAAACCTGCAGCCCCGGCACCGATAATACAGATATTTGAATCTTTTTTCTTTTTCATAACTAAAGCCTCCTTTGCAGGATTATAACGAATAAGGGTCAGCCAGTAATTAGTGCTTGATATACTGACAGGAATAGTATTTTTTGTATATTATTATTTCAAAATATAAGATATAAAACAGTTTAACAAATAACTAAAATTATACGAGCAGATAATGAAGATAATATCAAAAATCACTTCTGCCGCAGTGGTTCTGTTTCTCATCATTTCAACAGCCACCGCTCAAAACCGGATCGGAAAAAATGATCAAAACATAGATCCATTTATAGAAAAAATAGAATACCTAGTTGATGAGCAGGCAAATTTTACTTTCAAAGACATTTACTCTTTTCCCCAGGAAAAATATTTCATAGAAAATCCGGAAAAACCTATTCATCTTGGTTTTACTGATTCAGCTTTATGGGTAAAAATAAAAATCTATAATCCGGAGACATCTGCACATGCCAATGATCAGGTTCTGCTGGAATTACGGAATCCACTGATTGATATCATTGAGATCTACAACATTGAGAACAACGGAGAAGTTACCATAACTAAAACCGGTGATCATTTTCATTTTAAAACAAGAAAATTTAATAACCGGAATTTTATTTTCCCGATTTCTGTTACTCCCGGCACATCAGAAGATATCTATTTACGGATTAAAACTTCAAGCTCCATGACCCTCCCGTTTTCAGTGAAAAGTTCAAAAACATATAATAATTCCGTCTATGATAATGCTTTTCTGAATGGCCTGTTCTACGGAATTATTCTTATAATGATAATTTATAATTCATTCCTTTTTTTCTCAGTTGAAGACCGAAGGTATCTCTACTATGCTTTATATGTAACAAGTTATTTTATTTACCAGTTTTCCATGGACGGATTCAGTTTCCAGTATCTCTGGCCAGGCTTAACCTGGTGGGCCAATAAATGTATTCCTCTTCTAACCGGTGTTGCCTGCATTTTTGCAATTAATTTTTCGAAGCTATTCCTTAATCTGAAGAAAAAACTGCCGCGTTTGAATACATATCTGTCCGCTTTGCAGATGGTTTTTCTGATTTTTATAATCGCATCACTTAAAATAAGCTACAGCATATCAATAAAGATTTCCGGAATTCTCATGATGATTGTTGCTATGTCTCTTTTTGTTTCAGGTATATTATCATTTTTAAAAGGATACAGGCCTGCCCGTTTTTATATTATTGCCTGGACAGGGATGATATCCGGGTCAGTTATTTTCGGACTACTACGGTTCGGCGCAGTGCCCAATAATATATTTACAGAATATGCTCAGCACCTGGGTTCTATATTTGAGGTAGTACTCCTCTCCTTTGCTCTGGGAGACCGCATTAATATAATAAAAAAGGAAAAAGAGGAAGCCCAGATCCAGGCTATTGAAAACCTTCATAAAGCGGACAAACTTAAAGATGAGTTTCTGGCCAATACTTCACACGAATTAAAGACTCCTCTCCACGGCATTATCGGCCTGACAGATTCCTTAATTGACGGGATTGCCGGAGAGCTCCCTTCAAAAGCCATACATGACCTTACCCTGATCTCTTCAAGCGGGAAAAGGCTGTCAAACCTGGTTGATGATCTGCTTGACTACTCGAAACTGAATTTCAAAGAAATAACTATTACCCCTTCAGCAATAGATCTGAAAACCCTGGCACATGGTGTCTTTGAATTATCACTCCCTCTCATCAGCGACAAGGATATCAGGTTAATAAATGATGTTAAACCGGAAGATTATGTACATGCAGATGAGGATCGTGTAAAACAGATCCTCTTTAACCTGATCAACAATAGCATCAAATTCACCGACAAAGGAATAATTAAGGTATCATCAGAAAGGCAGGGTGACTATATCTCAATTTCAGTAATGGACACTGGAATAGGTATCCCCAGTCACAGCCTGGAAAGAATATTTGAATCATTTGAACAGGTTGACGGTTCTATTTCCCGGAATTACGGTGGAACCGGAATAGGCCTTTCAATTACCAGAAAACTTGTGGAACTGCATGGCGGTACAATTAAGGCAGAATCAGAACAGGGGAAAGGCTCAACCTTTATTTTCACCCTTCCTGCTGATACTGGCGCAATCCCTGACACTTATCCTGAAACAGATGATACAGGAATAGAAACATTTACTCCGGCATCCGGCAGAAATAATCAGAATAATGAAAACCCGGATATTGAAAAAACAGCAGCACCGGAGTCTTACAGCAACATAGATGCAATACGCATTCACATTATTGACGATGACCCTGTAAACCTGGAAGTATTAAAAAATCATCTCTCCATTAACAGATATTCAGTAATTGAATCTTCAAATGGAATTGATGCTCTCAAGATAATTAAAGGCGGAGCCATTCCTGACCTGGTACTCCTTGATATAATGATGCCCAGGATGTCCGGATATGAAGTGGCAAAACAGTTACGTCAGCAGTTTACCAATTACGACCTTCCTATAATAATGCTGACTGCTAAAAATCAGATAGATGATATTGTTGCCGGTTTTACAAACGGTGCCAATGATTACCTGACAAAACCATTTAACAAACTGGAACTCCTTTCCCGAATACAAACACATGTATCATTAAAAAGGGCCATAGAAAAAAACAGAAAACTCTTTGCCATAGAGAAAGAGATTGAACTGGCAAAAAAAATACTCATGTCTGCAATTCCGCAGAAAACTCCCTCTCCTGCAGAAATTGATATTTCCGTTGCCTATATTCCCATGAATGAGATTGGCGGAGATTACTATGATTTTGTTCCGGTTGGTGATGATAAAATAGGGATACTCCTTGCTGATGTAACCGGACATGGAATAGCCGCAGCCCTGATTGCTTCCATGGTTAAAATTGTTTTTAACATATGCAAGCATCATGCCGAATCTCCTTCAAGATTACTTGAAGAAATGGATGTTATCCTTCATGGCAACATGAGCGATAATTTCCTTACAGCAGCATATATATTCATAGATAAGAAAAAGGGTACAGCTAAATTTGCCAGATGCGGGCATGAACCCTTTTTATTTTTTAACAGGAGCTCAGGAGCATACAGGGAATATCTTCCCCGGGGCTCTGCCATGGGCTGTCTTAAAAAATGTTCCTGCGAAGAAATTGAAGTGGAAATCGGAGATAATGACCGCATAGTTCTTTATAGTGATGCAATAATTGAAGCAAGAAGAAACGGTTCTGAACTCTTCGGAAATGAAAATTTAAAGATGGAGATCATTGCTTCCAGTGATAAAACAGCAGAACAATTCAATAATTCATTACTGGATGCTGTTAATGAATGGAAAGGAGCAGACTCAGACATGGAAGATGATTACACCTGCATTGTAATAGACATTACAAAAAATACAGGAAACTGAATCTATGAATAAACATATAAACCGAAAAATATTGCACAGCATCCTGAAAAAAATTAAAACAGGATTTCTTGAAATTAACTATATCGATTCCGGAGAAAAAATTTCCTTCGGCATACCTGGATCAAAGCCTCATGGTATCATGAATATTATGGACAGTTCCCTTATAAGTGAAATAATTACACAGGGTGAGTTCGGCATAGGTATGGGATATGTAAAGGGGAAGTGGGATTCACCTTCAGTCTATCACGTAATGCTTGTTTTTATGCTTAACGAACATTATTTCAGAAAAAAAATTCAACTCTTCTCAAAAATTAATTTCAGATCTCTGCTGCTGCAGAAACAACTTGAAAAAAGAAGACAGAACTCCATAGAAAACTGCCGAAAGGAAATCGGTATTACATATGACATTGGCAATGATTTCTATAAGCATATGCTGGGTCCCAGTATGTGCTATACCTGTGCGATATGGCCCCATCCTGAGGCAACGCTTGAAGAGGCCCAGGAAAATAAAATGAAGCTTATAACTCAGAAAGCAAGGATAGACAAAAGCCACTCAGTTCTTGATATAGGATGCGGATGGGGTAGCCTCTGCAGTTATATACACGATAATACAGGTGCAAAAGTTAAAGGTATTGCACTCAGCCATGAACAGATAAATTACTGTAAAGAAACATATCCTCATCTTGATTTTGAATACTGCGATTACAGAGAATTTACAGGGGAGTATGACAGGATAGTTTCCGCCGGGATGGCTGAACATGTGGGCACAGAATACTTTGGTGCATTCATGAAAAAAGTTAATGCTCACCTGAAGCCGGGTGGAAGATTTGTTCTTCATACTATGATATATCATGGGAATGATGTTTTTATGGATGGTGAAAAGCCGCTTAATTTTTCATCAGTTCTAATGCCTAATGCAGATTCCCCAACCCCTGCCTTAATAGTCAAACACGCTCTGAGAACAGGTGAGTTAAGGCTTCTCCATTACGAAACCTTCGGCATTCACTATGCACGGACAGCTCATGAATGGCTTGCTAATCTTCAGAAAAACAGGGATAAAATACTCCAGAGATACTCTGAAAAACTTTATAAAAGCCATGAGTATTCCTGGCACATGGGCTCAGCTGCTATGGAAACAGGGATCTCATTACTGCAGATAGTTTTTGAAAAAAATAATTACGGTTCCGGTTTTAAAGAGGCTATTCTATAAGCGGATAATTCTATTTAATACCCGTTTACAAAAACCGGGCTTTTCCAGAACAGCCCGGCCTTAACTGCATACATCAATCCTGTTTGATAATAATTGAAACAGATTCTATAGGATATGAAGATCCG
>CAYYKZ010000132.1:0-2989 GCA_964468455.1 uncultured Leptospirales bacterium
GTTCTTCAGGGGAACCGTAAGCTATTATTCTACCTGCTATTATCAGAGCCATGCGGCCGCAGTGCTCAGCTTCATCCATGTAGTGCGTTGTCACAAATATGGTTTTGCCTCTTCGTGAAAATTCATAAATCAGTTCCCAGAAGTTCCTTCGCATGACAGGGTCAACACCCGATGTCGGTTCATCAAGGAAAAGTATGGAAGGGTCGTGAATAATTGCACTACCCAGTGCAAGCCTCTGTTTTATCCCACCCGGGAGGAGACCCACCCTGTCATTTTTCCGTTTTCCAATCTCCGCCATATCAAGAACATATTCAATCCTCTCACGGAGGTACCTGCCGTAAAGTCCATATATGCTGCCGAAGAACTCCAGGTTCTCCATAACAGTGAGTTCACTGTATAAAGAAAACTTCTGTGACATGTATCCGATTGAATGTTTAATTTTATTCTGTTCATTTACAATATCATGGCCTGCTACAGTGCCGCTCCCCTCTGTAGGGCTCAGTATTCCGCAGAGCATCCTGATAGTTGTGCTTTTGCCTGCGCCGTTGGGCCCAAGAAATCCGAAAATCTCACCCTGACTTACAGAGAAACATATATCATTTACAGCAGTAAAATCACCGAACCTTTTAGTGAGGCCCATTACTTCAACGGATACTCCCATTATTCGAACCTCCTGTTAACTCTTCTTACGCTGAGTGCAAGCAGTACAATCGAAAGCACCGCCAGTGCAAGCATACTTTCCCATATCATAGTCACCCCGATCCCCTTAAGAAAAATCGCACGTATGAGCTCTATAAAATATCTCATGGGATTCAGGAGAGTTATAATCCTGAAAAAGAGAGGCATTGCATATATTGGAAATATAAAACCTGAGAGAATTATTGATGGTATAAAAAAAAGAAATGTTGAGAGCATCGCCTGTTGCTGAGTCTGCGAGATTGTGGAAATATAAAGACCCACACCCAGCGTACATATTATGTAGAAACCGCTGCAAATCAGCAGCAGAATAAAACTGCCGTTAAATGGAACTTTAAACCATGAGATAGTGACAAAAGTAATAACAATTATATCCACAAAACCTACAATCGCAAAGGGTAGAGTCTTACCGGCCACAAACTCCACCGGTTTTACAGGAGAGACTATTATCTGCTCGATTGTTCCGTTTTCACGCTCCTTCACAACCGACATCGAAGTCATCATGATTGTTATGAGAGCCACAAGAAGTCCAAGTACTCCGGGCAGGAAGAAATTCCTGCTTTTAAGTTCAGGATTAAACAGAGAACGCTCATTCAGCTCAACTCCCCCTGCTGAGACAGCAGATGAAGCGCCGCGGTTCCTCAATGAAAGCATTACACTCTTTTCAAGAAATTTCTCAGAATACAAATTAGTAATCTGGTTGATATAAGCAAGTATTACAGATGATCTGCTTGAATCGCTTCCGTCCACTATAATCTGAACAGAGGCTGTTTTACCCCTATTCAGATTTTCATCAAAATCATAAGGTATGTTAATGAAAATATCAGCTTCTCCCCGATCAAGGGCTTCAGCACCTTTCTCCGGTGTGTTTACAGCCGTAGTGTATAGAAAGTATCCGCTTGCTGTAAACTTTTCTATGAACTGTCTGCTTTCAAAACTCCTGCTGCTGTCAAGGACCGCTATTCTGACATTTACAACATCAGTATTCACTGCATACCCGAATATGATCAGCATCAGTACCGGTGCCCCAAAGAGCATCATCTTCATCCTGTTATCACGGAGTATCTGTCTGAACTCCTTCACAACAAAACTCTTCAGTATATTGATTCTCATTATCCGTTTTTCCATAATATCACCTTAATCTTCAGGCAGAGTTAGAGAGATCTTTTTAATTGCAATAATCAGAACAGCAGCTGCAAATAATAACAGGAAGAGTACCTGAACCCGAAGCATCGCAATTCCTATACCCTTCAGGGCAATCCCCTTCACAATGACAATAAGATACTTAGCCGGCACAACATAAGTAACTCCCTGCACCAGAAGCGGCATATTATTAACAGGAAAAATAAATCCTGACAGAATAAATGACGGAAGGTATGTGGCAACCATGGCGAACTGAACCGAAAGCACCTGCATCCTGGTAGCTGCTGAAATCAGTATTCCCAGACCCGAGGTACCGATGAGAAACAGCAAAGCCAGCAGATAAAACTCGATGAAACTTCCCCTCATAGGTACTTTAAAAACAAAGTAACCCGCACATACTGTAATCATTACATCAAATAGACCTATAAAAAGATATGGGATAAGTTTTCCAACAACAAGTTCCCAGCCTCTGACAGGAGTAGTTATGAGAGTCTCCATAGTTCCCCTTTCCCATTCCCTTGATATAGTAAGGGATGCAATAAGGGCTGATATGATTGCCAGTATAATCACAATTAGTCCGGGTATAATAAAGTTCCTGCTTTCGAGCTCAGGATTGTACCATATCCTGCTCCGCACATCAACTGGCGGTGAAACATCAGGAAAACCCGCTTTCCTGAGCCTTGAAATTTTAATATTGATATTATACTCCATGGTTATAGCCTTCATATAGCCTGTGGCAACTGTTGCGGATGTGGAATCTGATCCGTCAACAATAAGCTGCACAGAGACAATTCTGCCGGTCTTTATCATTTTTTCAAAATCAGCAGGTATAACAACAGCCATAGTGCACTTACCTGAATCTATATATCTGTCAATAGCCTTATAATTATCCGCATATGCAACAATATCAAGATATTCCGTATGGCTTAATCTCTCGATAAAGGCTCTTGAAGTGCTGCTCCTGCTCTGATCATAAACAACTGTTTTCACATGCTTCACGTCCATAGTCAGGGCAAAACCAAAAAGCATCACAAGCATAACAGGAGCAAAGAAGAGCATGCCGGTACGGGCTCTCATGGTTGTAATTGGCGCGATTATCGCGATGCCAATTAGACTAGCTAACGCACAGTCAGTTCCGGAGAATTTGGAC
>CAYYKZ010000132.1:2999-7496 GCA_964468455.1 uncultured Leptospirales bacterium
AGCAAAAAGAGAAAGGATAAGGCTTCTCTTGTCTCTTCTAATCTGAAGCCACTCCTTATCAGCAATGGCTAAAAGGCGGATTATAGAACTACGCGCGCTCACTATTCCCCCCTTTCATAACTATCTCCATAAAACAGTTTTCAAGATTAGGCATCTTTTCTTTAATCGAAATATCTCCTGCCTCACTCTTTGAAAGAATTGATCTTATCCTTTTTGAACCGGTTCTCCTGTTCTCTGTAAAAATCTTAAGCGTACTGCCCTCACGGATAATACCGGAAAACTCCCCGCTTATGTTGAGAGCTTCTTCAGCCTTCCAGACATTATCAGCTGCAACCTCAAGCAGAACTCCCGGAACCGATTTTTTAACTTCAACCGGAGTACCTAGTCTTATAAATTCTCCTTCATGCATAAGAGCGACCCTGTTGCAACGTTCAGCTTCATCAAGATAAGCAGTACTCACAACAATTGTCACTCCGTCAGCCAGAAGATCATAGAGTATCTTCCAGAACTCCCTTCTTGACACAGGGTCAACTCCGTTTGTTGGTTCATCAAGGAGTATAAGATACGGACTGTGTATAAGACAGCAGGCAAGTCCAAGCTTCTGTTTCATCCCTCCGGAAAGATTTCCTGCAAGCCTGTCTTTAAATGGCCCAAGTCTGCTGAATTCATAAAGTTTCGGCGTACGACTTTCTATATCTTTCCCGGAGACCCCGAAAAGCCTTCCAAAAAACCTGATATTCTCCTCAACAGTGAGATCCTCATAAAGCCCGAATCGTTGAGGCATGTATGCAAGGCTCTCTTTAATTTTAAACCTGTTGTGCTCAACATCAATTCCATCAATAATAATATTTCCGGAAGACGGAATCATTATCCCCGCCATCATTCTTAAAAGCGTACTCTTCCCGGCACCATCAGGCCCCACTATACCGAATATTTCACCCTTCCTTACATTAAAACTCAAAGAATCAACAGCAGTATTCCCGCCGAAACTCTTTGAAAGCCCTTCCACGGTAATCACTTTGCATCTCCTTTTATCAAAATTTCCGCGTCAGCAGGCATACCGGGCTTGAGTATCATCTCCTTATTTTCAATTGCAACCTTTACCGCAAATACAAGCTTCACCCTTTCCTCCCTGGTCTGTATAGTCTTTGGAGTGAACTCAGCCTTGTTGGAAATAGACACTACCTTCCCATCGAAAATCTTCTCAGGAAAAGAATCAACTGATACTTCCACCTTCTGCCCGATCTGGACGAATCCAAGCTTCTGCTCATTAACATAAAGATACATCCATGGTTTAGTAAGGTCAGCAACCGTAAGGACAGGTGTTCCGGGGAAGGCCATCTCTCCAGGTTCAAGACTTGTATCCAGCACAATTCCATCTATCGGGGAGTATAGCACCGCATAGTCTATTGCGGCGTCAACATTGTCCATGGACGCTTTTGCAACCCTGTATGCTGCCTCCGCATTATCAAGATCACGTCTCGAAACTGATCCTGTCCTGTAAAGATCCCTTAACCGCTTATAATTCTTCTCCGCGTTTCTAAAATTTGCAACAGCTGAGACCCTCTGTGCTGAAAGCTCATCATACTGCAGCTGAACAAGCAGATCCCCCTTTTTCACATCAGCACCTTCGCCACGCGGAATTTCAGAAACCCGCCCTGCTATCTTTGAACTTATATCTATCTCTGTGACCTCAATAGTGCCGCTTCCGCTTATTACATCCTCGTTTTCACCAATATGTCTGAATACTTCAAAATATAATGTCGCCAAGGTCACCACCGCAATCATAACCGCAATTGGTATAATCTTCTTATTCTTCATCTGCATTCCTCCAGTATTATACTGTCATCATCAAGCCCGGTCTCTCTTTTCAATTCAGCAAGCGAAACGTAATATGAATAAAGTGCGTTAATATAAGATGTTTTTGCTGAGGTAAGAGAAAGCTCGGACGCGAGCAGCTCAGAATTTTTTATTACACCTGCCCTGTAGCTCTCCCTTGCAATGCGGAGCCCCTCCTCCGCTGTTTTAACATTCTCTTTCTGCGAATTTATTGTCATATATGCAGTAATAAGCTTCGAATACGAAGAGTTGATTGAAACCGCTATTGCGCCCCTTAGCCTCGCAAGTTCCTGTTCACCCTCTTTTATCTTCAGTCTCTCCTCACGTTCATGGGACCTTATGCTGTCAGAGGGTAACAAAGCGCCCCACCTGTATGTGGCTGCAACTTTCACCTGCCATGTGTTCTGCCACTCATCAGTTCCGGAGATACCGGAATAATCGGGAGTAATAGGTCCCATTGGTGTTGAAATATCTGCATCAATTGAATTGGGCTCAAGTCTGGTCATTCCGTAGTACCCTCCAACAGAAAAGCTTGGCCAGAGATAATATGAAGAATATACATTCTCCTGATGTTCAGCTATATTTATTTTTCTGCGAATCTGAATTACTTCAGGCCTGTTCTTCAAAGCAACTGATGTAAGCATATCAATCTTTTTATCCGGATCTTTACAGATTACCGGCTTTACTTCACCGTTAAGCACATCCTTATTCACAGTATACAGATTTCTACCGGTGCCTAACCTGTGATTAAACATCTCCAGGGCTACACGTCTTCCACTTTCCGCGCTGAAGAGCTCAGTCTCCAGGGTCATCATCCTCACCTGTGCCTGGAGAACTTCAAATTTCGGCACTATCCCTGTACCATACATATTATTAACATCTTTAAGATTCACTTTAAGAACCTCAAATGACTCCTTCTTAAGCTCTATCATTTCATCAGCTAACAGAAGATCGAAATAACTCTTTATTACATTGTACTCAACTTCACTTTTTACCTTCCGCAGCTCCTCTTTATATAATGAATAAGATCCCTTTGACGCCTTAAGTGAATTATAGAATATCCCGGGATTAATACCGAATTTCATCTGGATAAACTTAATATCAAACTGACCATCCGACAGGCTCATAAATCCGTTCTCAGCTCCCTGCCTCATCACTGAAGCTTCAGACTCAAGCACTGGCATAAGCTGACCCCATACTGCGTTTACCCTCTCCTCCGATTCACGTGATCTTAACTCCGCGATCCTGTAATCATGATTGCCTTCAAGAGCTATTTTAACTGCTTCATCAGGAGATATTCCAGCGGGCTCAGCCTTTAAGTACGATACAGAAAGAATTAATATTGAAATGACAGAGCCCCGGAAAAAAATTTCTCTGCACGATAATTTCATTTCTCCTCCTCCTTCATTTCTATCCCACCTTTCAGTATCCTGAACATGTTGGTTCTGAAATCTTCGTAAAAATTATCCTTAAAAATCAAATTCTCTACAGGTGTCCCTTCAAGGGGTATCCGGATGATATTAAAGAAAATAATACCCCCGATGACCTGTATAAATGTCATGTACGGATTAAGGTCTTTGATCTCACCCATCTCAACTCCTTTTGTGAAAATAGGCTCGACGATTGTCATCACGGGCATAACAAGATTCGGGATAGCAATCTTTCTGAAAAATTCCCCTCCACTTGCGATCTCTCTCATCATGATCCTCATAAACCTCCGGTCTATGAGGCCCAGCATATCAGCATACCTTCCGACTATTGAATATAGCTGTTCTATAGGCTTATTCTCTCCGCATTTAACAGCAGCTTCTCTAACCTGTCCATAGATCCCTGTGGCAATATCTGTCAGAATCCGTTCATAAAGCTTTTCTTTGCTCTTAAAATAATAATAAATCATAGCTTTATTCACAGCTCCCCTTTCAGCAATACTATCCACCCTTGCCCCCGCATAGCCCAACTCTGCAAACTCATCCACTGCTGCGTTTATTATCCTCTCTTCTGTAGATTTATCCCTCTTAACCATATATATTCCTCCGGCATACATTAATCAGTTAACTTAACAGTTATTTAAACTAACTATTTAGTTAAAAATATTTAATTTCATAAATTAAGTCAACCTTTTCTTTAATAAAACTAACTAAACAGTTAGTTTTATTGTTTTATTATTTACCGCCTGCAAAACCGTAAATAGGGAAATAAAGAGAGCTATTTAAAACATCATTTTTTTCACAAAAATCCTCGAATAAGACATAACATACCTTATCGGAAAAGAGGGAAGCGGGGTCTAGCCCTGCATTGTTGAATAGCAAATTTATTGCGGGGTAATAATAAGCAGGTTCTTTAATAAGTATAACAGAGATTTAATGATTACTCATTCAAGATTAAACTGAATAACTATATCAGTACCCTTATCCCGGATAATCTCAACAGAGCCTCCAATCTGATTTACCAGCATCCATATTAACTGCATACCAAAACCTGTGGAATTATTAAATTCAACTTTTTCAGGAAGCCCGGGTCCATTATCTCTATAAATAACTATTACCTTATTATGTTCCACCGTCAGTGACAGAAAGATCAAGCCTTCATCAATATTAGCAAATGCATACTTCATGGAGTTTGTAATTAACTCATTTATTATTATACCCAGCGCTGAAA
>CAYYKZ010000133.1:0-2809 GCA_964468455.1 uncultured Leptospirales bacterium
AAGCTGAAATTCTCGGGGAAATAGAGAAAAAGAAAAATTCAGGGGTTTCAAGCCCGGAGCAGGAACCTGAGGTAAAACCTGAAGTAAGGATGACAAATAATCTTGTTCTTAAAAAATTAAGGATTGCCCTTAATTTTAAAGAGGAGGATATGCTTGCTGTTTTTAAGCTTGCTGATTTTGATGTTTCAAAGCCGGAACTTTCAGCTGTTTTCAGAAAAAAGGGCCATAAAAATTATAAGTTATGCAAAGACCAGATGCTTAAAAATTTTCTACAGGGGCTTACCATTCATTTAAGAAAAGAGGCTGGTTGTTGAATAATATACTCCCCTTTGAACAGATATTTTTTCCCCTTTCAAGAGGGAAGTATAGTATTTGAGATTAAGGATTACTTCTCAGCAGGTTTCTGGTTTTCCAGTGTAAGCTCACCAAGTTTTTCCTGAAGTTCAGGATCGTTTTGTACTTTTTCAAAAAATTCCTTATACTGGTCAAAGGTAAAACCGTATTTCTTGGCCACTTCTTCCACTTTTGCAGGGTCAAGATCGGGCTCTGGAATGGCCACTTCTGCTTCAATTTTAGCAAAGTCCTGAATGGTCATTTCCTTTTTCTTTGTACCGCAGGCAGTGATAAGAGAAAGAGCAACAATTAGTATTAACAGATAATTTAAATAACGCATAAATCCTCCCTGAGTTTGTAATTAGATGCTGTCCTGTAGGGGGTGCTGTATTGATTGCAAGTAAACAGCGGAAACTATTTCCCTTTCAGGTGTTAATAAATTTAAAAGTCAGTAAAGAGTATTTACCGGCATCTGCCTGTAAAGTAACTCTATTAATGCATACATGTCCGGGTCTGCAATGTCAAGTGTAAATCATATAATTGTTTTATAGGTACCATTAAGCCAGTCTTTCATGTTGTTGCTGTACCACCTGGAAAAACGCCTGTCGCAATTGCCGCCTGTAGTATTTGTGTACATTTCCTTATATGCCATATCTGTAATTATTCTGCATGAGGGGCTGAATGTTGTTGTCCTTCCTGCAGCTTTGAATATCTGACCCTGTGTAATTGTTGCCCTGTTCCCGGGAAGTGAAATGGGGCCGTAATCGAATCCGAAAAGGGGCGGTATTTTGTCTGCAAAAAAGAGATGTTTAAAATAAATCATTCTGGTTGATCCATAAGGTACTGCCCTGCAGTTAAGGCCTTCGTCAATTGCCCGGCGAAGAAGATCATCTCTTGAACCGGTTCTATACCAGGCGGATTTTTTTCTGAATATTATATTATCGAAATTTCCGTAATAGTCATTGAAAATACTGGTTTCTTTCAGAAGAAATTCTATGGTTTCTCTTCCCATTCCGTTATCGCCGAAAATTATCTTTAATATGGAAAGGTAAACCTCCTCAAAAAGCATGGCTCCCTTTGACTCCTCATTATACCTGCAGTCCCACTCCTTTAAAGTTTTTCCGTTCTCACTGTCCGGAATGAGAGGCATAAGTATTTCCATGAATTTTTCCCCCTGCAGGGAGTAGAGGTCGTACTGAATGTCTTTCATGTATTCCAGGTCACAGCGTTTCCTGCCTTTTAACAATTGTGTTATCCGCTCCGCACGGTATGAGGCCATTGGCAGGTTTATGGGGGTGCATTCGCCAAGATGGTTTACATCCTGATTTGCTGTAACAATAATTCCTGATGAGGGGTTGTACTGCCTGGGCAGCCTGTTTTTAGGAACAAATCCCCTGCTGTTATATTTTTTCTCCCACCCCGGAAGAGGTATAAGACCGCTAACCCCTTTTGGCCTGCTGAAGAGTCTGCCGCTCATCTGCATACCTATGTTTCCTGATATGTCAGCTATTGCAAAGTTGAATGACGCCGCGTCAAGGTCTCTGTAAAGCTTCATGGCGTCTCTTACATTTGCTGCTGTCATTATATTGCATGTAACATTAACCTCTGCTGCACCGCAATCCCTTGCAGCTGACCATGAACGCACCAGGTAAAAACCTTCCTTAAATGGATCTCCTTCCAGTATTCCGTGTTCATTTTCATAGAAGAAGAGTTTAATTTCCTCACCCTTTTTTGTGCGCATAATCTCCTCGCGTACATCAAAGGGTATCCACTCTTTTCCACGTTTGTATTTGCCGTTTTTACATTCTTCAATCCGGAAATCTATCATGTCCATAAATGAATAGGTAGGTGAAAAAGCGATATGGTTGTTTCTTCCTATTACAATGCAGGGTGTGCCTGGAAGGGCAAATCCCTTTATTGTGTTGTCCGGAAGTTTAATAACCACTTCGTGCCATATCGCGGGCATGCGGTTTACCTCAAGATGGGGGTCGCCGCAGAGTATGGGCTCACCTGATTCTGTGAATTTTCCTGCCACTGCCCAGTTGTTGCTTCCTGTAAGGCGTGGTATAATGGAAAGCCATGCTGCAGCATCCGGTACTATAGGAGGGGAGGTTTTTACTTTTTTTAACAGTTCAACATCAATCTTTTCGGTTATATATGGGAAGAGTTCTTTTAAACGTTTTTCATCGATTCCGTTTTGAACCATTTCAACTATAAGTTTTTCCATATTCCCCTGAACATCGGTGAGGCCGAAATAGGTGAAAACCTTTGCAAGCATCATTGTGTCAAAAATATGCCACGGTTCAGGTTTGTATCCTACCAGTTTTAGCTCAAATACGGTTCCCCCTGTTTCAAGGTATTTGTTAACTCCAAAAGTATAGGCTTCAAGCATTTCCCTTACAGGCGTCTCAAGTCGTTCTCTCTGTTCTTCTATGTCCGGGTACAGATTAAGGCTTCTCATATATTTATCAGCTTC
>CAYYKZ010000133.1:2819-6374 GCA_964468455.1 uncultured Leptospirales bacterium
ATTGTCATGGGCGATTTTTTCAGAAGCCCTGCCTTCAAGAATCGCACGGGTTAACAGCATCTGCATCTGCCTGTCATTGCATTGGACCCAGCCCATGGCAAAGGATGCGTCACGCATAGTCATTGCAGATATTTCAGGGACACCATAGCGGTTTCTTTTAATTGTGATAGTTCCATCCTGTCCCTGCAGCTTAACAATATTATGTTTTAAAATCATTTAGTCCCTCCCTGAAGCCCGGCGATTTGACGCTTAATGCTGTCCCGTTTACTTATATCGTTTTTAATTTCCCTGTATCCGCAGATGTTTGAAGCCTGGTAGCAGTAGGCGATCATAAAAATTATAATCCCCCCTTTCTGCGATTCGCTTATAATTCTTCTCCCTTCAATCCGCCGCAGAAGGGGGGTCTTTTCTTCAAAGCCTTTAAGTTTATAGTCATGAAACGGAATAAGTCTTTTAGCTTGATTTTTATTGTCATCTTCATTGCCTGATGCAAGGTTTATTGCCTTAAGATGATTATGATATTCCTGGTGCAGTCTCCGGCCTGTGAAATAGAAGCAGCGGCCTGCTTTAAAAAGAACTTTTTCTACGTGTGTCATTGAAGATATTTTTCTGCTTATTATTTTTTCTATTTCTTCATAAGATATTTTAAGTGTGGGGTTTTGATTACGGAAAAGATAAATTTCATTGTTGAGCGCTTCAATTTCCCTCAGTTCCTCTTCAAAAAAACCGTCAGGGAAAAGAGCCCCCTCAGCAGCACCTGCAGGAGATTCAAGATAGAGCATTGATCCGTTTAGAAGGGGTGCAATAAGATTTCTGAAATAATTAACCACACCTTCAAGAAAGACTATAAAATTTTTCTGAAGGGAATCCTCGGCATCCCTGTTTATTTTATCAATTAGTTTCCACTGTTCATCCGCTGATTTTGTGAGAATATTCTGCCCATTGTCTTCAATCTTTACCAGCTGAAAAACTGTATCATACCATAAGAGCTCGCTTTTAAGATTTGCCAGTGCCCGAAGCCTTATTGATTCAGGATCCTTGCCGTATTCCTTAAGTTTTTCCTGGCTGTAATCCCACCTCTCTTTGCTTACTGCAATAGGGTCTATTTCGAAGTATTCTCTTAATTCGCCCGGGGTGTAGGGCCTTTGAAATATCAGCGCTTCAATTGACATGTGAAGAAAGTCGGCCAGGGAGTTTATGCCGAATTTCTTTGCAAGATGTTTTGCAGCAGAGCTGTCCGGTTCTCCAGGCACTGCCATGAATGAACGGAGGGCTCCCATATAATCATAAACCATTTTTTCTCTGTAAAAATTGTTTTTTTCTTTTTTTACAGCAGATGATCTTTCTTCACCTTCAATTATTTCCTCTTTAATGAGGTCCGGTGCATTCCGTATTATGCTTTCAGTAAGCTGCATTAATTTTTCGCGGTGTTCCTGCTCCATCCGCATAAAGGAGAAAAAATTTACAGCATAGGACTTAAGCTCTCTTTCAAAGCCCCACTGTTCATGCCATTTAATTCTGCTGTATGGCATTGATGCAAAGGGCATATCAAGCAGCCATTTCCTCAAAGCACGCAGATAGTTGAATTCAAGAGGGTTTTCAATTTCATTGCTTTTTAAAATATAATCCAGAATAAAGGGTATACGTGAAAGGACTGTTTCCTGAAATGAATGAATATGCTGCATGATTTCCAGGTATTTTTTTGTGGGAATAAGCCTTTTGCGTAACCCGAATCCGAAGCGGTTGTTTCTTTCAACAAGATAGCGCTTTTTAAATATTTTATGAGATTTGTATTTAAGGTTAATATCATTTATATATAATGATGTTTCTGTAGGCCCGTTTATCTGGGGTATGCGGTTTTCTTCTCCAGGGAGTGTTTCAATTACAGGAGGTGTTGAAATTTTTCCGGTTTCCTTTTTTCTGTTTATGCTATTGTCTGTTTCATTATTTTTTTCAATTTCAGGTATCTCTATATCGGGAACTTCATTGAATTCCCTGTCCGGAGCATTCCCGATGAGTTTAATAATTGATTCGTAACGGTTTTCAGTTGAGAGATTCTGGTTTTTCATAATTGAATTAACCTGTTCTCTTTCAGCTGCTGAGATATCCTTGGATATCAGCAGGGACCGGGCCTGACGTTCCAGGCGTTTTCGTTTATCATCACTGCTCATAAATGCCTGCTCAAAAAAAGTTTTTAAGGGGGTAATTCCCTGGAAGCAAAGGATAATCCTGCCCCCAATCTACCGGCTGAATTCAAAACCCTTATTAAGAGCCCCCCAAACCCCCCGAAGTGGGGCTTAAATATAGAAGTTTAGAAATAAACCTTAATAAAAAAATTTTTGCACTTTATAATTATCTGTTATTCTATCTGTACCAAAGTCCCCCTTCGGGGCGCCCGAGCGAAGCGACAAAGTACTCCCGGGGTAGATTTAGGGGGCCTGTACACCGGGTAAAGGCCTCTCTAAATTGTTTTTGCGAATTATAAATAGTCTTTTTGATATTTATCGACTTGCGGGTATAAGTCAGTTCCTCCATAGAGGGCACGTGATCATATACCTTGTATTGTTCTTCAAATCTGTTACAAACTCAACAGTATAAAAGGGTCTTGAACGCCTCAATACTGTACTAAGATTATCAGCTATTTACTCCTTATTTATTTTAAAAAGTCAAGAAAAAGAAATTCATTTAAATGAAGTAAGTATTGGCTATTATGTTATTTCGTTTTGTTCCGATAATTATAACAGGGGATTGAATTTGTTATGTATAGAGGAAGAGAAATGAAGAGGTCTGTTATTGTTTTAATTATTTTTTTTCTATTTTCCGTATCTGGAGGATTCAGCTCTGACGCCAGATTTTACAGATGGGAGAACCGTATTGACAGGCTTAAAAATCTTAAAGCCTCACTGGTGAATAAAAGCGGAACAGATAAAAGGATTTCAGATCTTCTGGATAAACATATCGGGGAATCTGAAAATTTTATTAAAATACTTGTAAGGGCCAAGGCAGGTGACGGTTCATTAAAGGTTGAAGAAAGAGAGTACACTATTATTGAAATAGAAGAAAGGGTAAATGAAAAAGCACTTCCTCTTGTGTCACTATATTATCTTTCAGCCATGCTGAATACTCCCTATAATACCCCTGTAAAGGAAAATGTTAAAGCCGGCATAGAAAAATATATATCTCGAAAAAACAGCGGCCTAAATTTCTCCCCTGAACCTGGAATAATTGAAAAACTTACTCTTCAGTATCTGAATGAGGAGGCAATGGGAGAATATGAAAATATAAGCAGAAAGCTTATAAGAGATATTCTAAGTAAAACCGAATATGACCTCAGTAAAACAGATTATGTGACCAATGACATAAACCTTGAACAGCTTATATTTAAAAATTCTTTTGATATTTCTGAAGCTTATGATTTTACACCTTCAGGAATTTTTAATGAAAAGTATCTTGTCTCCGCTCCTGACTGGAATTTTACAGCCTCCGGAATTGTGACAAAAGAGAAAATTTATAAAAACATGATGAATTTTATTTCTTCCGGTGAAATAGCGGTAC
>CAYYKZ010000133.1:6439-7440 GCA_964468455.1 uncultured Leptospirales bacterium
GAAAAAATTATTTTTACATCTCACAGGAACAGACTGTTAAGTTCACTTGAATCCGGGAGCGGAACAGGGGCTAAAAGCAGCAATACACCTCTATATGAAATACCGGATTTTACCAGACTGAGTGAGGCTGTAAATGACCTGGATAAATACCGGATGTCTCTACTCAGGGGAATGACTGGAACAGAGGGTGAGAGCTTTATTAAAAGGGTAAAGAACAATAACAGAGGTATAGCAGGAAAATATTTAAATCATTATGAAAAAGTATTTAAAAGAGAGGAAGCTCGAATTCAGGGGCTTAAAAGAAGGAATCCCTCATCTATCATATATAATGAAGAGCTTTTTAATGTTTCAAAAAATCATTTTATGGAAATAAAAAAAGACCTGGAGAATTATGCAAAACTTTCATCATCATTTATTGAAGAGATTGTTAATTCAGGGTCTCTCACAGTGGATGATTATCTGGCATACCATAAATATAGATGCAGCAGGCTTCTGGAACAGGCAGAGTTTATGCAGCATCTTGCGGAAAAATCGGAAGTATTATCAAGGTCGGGTTCAACAGCGGCCGCAGGACTCTGCAGGTCTGCAAGCAGTAAGAGTACCGCTTTTATAAGGGAAATATTGGAAATGGAGCCTGTTCCCGGTGAAATACGGGCCGGGATGAACAGAAATACTTTGAAAGAATATGGGGAGATAAATCGTGATTTCCGGAAAAGAGCAGGACTTATTGCTGAATCAATAAGGAATGATTACGGAAAATATACTAAAGCATCTGAAGAAAGAGAAAGGAATCTTGAAAAACTGTCCAGGGATTTTGATATTAAACTGGGTGAGGAGGAGATCCGTATTACTGCAGAATATGCAGCTGACTGTGCCCGGCTTTTAGATGGAATGAACTATACAGAAAGGGCGCTTTCAGAGTATAAAAATCAATACAGGATTATGGCAGAGGAAATTGAAAAAAATAATTACAGGAATTATGAAAAATATATTTTAAATGG
>CAYYKZ010000134.1:0-7437 GCA_964468455.1 uncultured Leptospirales bacterium
GGAGGGTAATATATATACTTTTATTTTCAGTAACCTTGTGCACACCCATTGCATGCTCAACAACCTTTTTCTGGAGCTCCTCGTATGTTGCTCCCCAATTATACTTAACAGCATCAAATCTGCATACAGCAACACATTCCCCGCAGCCGATACATATTTCATGATCAATAACTGCTGACTTCTCCTTCATGGTAATTGCTTCAGTTGGACACCAGATAACGCACTGGATGCACATTGTACAACTGCTTTCACTTATCTCAGGCTTGGCAGTTGAATGCTGAACCATTTTACCTCTTCTGCTTGCACACCCCATGCCAAGATTTTTTAATGCCGCCCCAAACCCTGCAAGCAGGTGCCCTGTAAAATGGGAAATACATACAAAACTTTGCGACTTCACAAAAAGAGGAGCAATCTTTACAGAGTCATAAATTCTGCCGTTTATCTTAACATCAACCTCTTCATCACCATAAAGACCGTCTGCCATAATAATAGGCATCCCTGTACTCTCATAATCAAAACCCTGTTTTATGGCATGTTCAGTATGGACAACTGCATTGTTTCGGTTCCCCTTATAAAGTGTTGCTGTTTCAGTCATAAAAGGAAGAGCCTGCTTTTTCTTAATCATATCACCCAGAGTTTTAAGAAATACGGGCCTGGGGTAACCCGATTTTTTTGTCTCACCAAAATGGGTTTTAACTGCAACCATATCCCTTGCTTCGATAAAATCAAGAAGACCATGTGAATCAAGGAGCTTCCCCAGCTTTTCGGCAAGTGAATCATCAGAAGAACCTTCACCTACAGGTATAAAGTAAACCTTACTCATAATCCTACCCCTTTGTTTTAAGTTTTTCTGCTGCTTCTATTATAATACTTCTAACCATTTCAGATGTATCCTCAACTGAAAGATGAGAAAATTTTTCATAGGGAATTTCATCAAGTATCTGAAAATAAATTTTGTGCATTCCGTCAACATTCATACTGTACTTTGGCAGGGCATTATTTGTCCCTGCAATAGCAATAGGAAGAATGGGTAGCTTAAGCTTATGAGCAAGGATAAACGCTCCAGGCTTAAAATTCCTTATCTGATCATCAGGAGACCTTGTACCTTCAGGAAAAAAGTAAACAGAACTCCCCTCTCTAAGTCTCTCTTCACTCACCTTCATCATTTCTGCAATACTCTTTTTGTCACCCCGTACAAGACGAACGTACCTGTTAAGATACATGTTCCAACCCACAAAGGGTACTTTGAAAATCTCAGCCTTGGAAACCCATTTAAAGTGGCGGAAAAGATTAAATGCCACAAGTATATCAAGCTGGGACTGGTGATTGGAAACAACAACATAAACCCTGTCCCTTTTGAATTTTTTCCTGTCAATAACCCTCACTTTCCAGAAAGGGGCAACCCATGTATAAAAGGCCCCCCAGAAACAGGTGAACTGATGAAGAATGATTTTCCTCTTGTCAAAAGGTAAAGTCACCAGCCATATAATAAAAGCTGGAATAAATAAAATAGCACATGTAACAACAATGAATAAAAGAAAAATATAAGATATTAATCTGTTCATTTCAACCTCCTACATCACTTCCCAGTAAAAATCGACCCATCTGTCAACATCAACAAGCTCAGCATAGATTACTTCAGCCTCTTTTACCTTTGAAACAAGGCATATAGTATCAAAATCCACATTGGGATACATTTTATGTATCTCCTTAATAGTATTGCCGCTGTCATAAATATCATCACAAAGAAGGAATTTCCCTTCAATAAGCTCAGGTTTTATCCCTATCTGAAATCTTCTCTGCTCCTTACCCGCATATGAAGAAATTTCAATATACGATATTGGCAGATCAAGATGCACACTCATAAAATAGGAAAGAAAAAATCCTCCCCGCAGGGGGCAGAGAATAGCCTTATACTCTTCCTTTTTTTCTTTAACAATATTAAGAAGTCTATAACTAAGCTCAACAAACCTCTCGTGCGTAACACTATAATTATTCATATAAAACTCCGGAATTCAGCTCTCTAATCATTATTTGACAAAAACTAATAATAACATCTATTAAATCAATAATTATTTTAAGTTGATACCTTGAGCCCCCCTATTATTCATTTCAGCATAATTACATACTCCATGCAGCAAAGCTCAGGAGTGAACAAAAAATTATCATTGATTAATTAGAGAGCTGAATTTTATCTGTAGCAAATAAAGACAGTTTAAATATACAAAAAAATGAAAATAACAAAATCTCCCGGATTTACACTTATTATACTGCTGCTTTTAAGCTCAAAATTATGGGCTGCTGAAGAAATCAACAGCATCGAGCACCTGGGGCTTGAGCAGACCAGAAAAGAGACTGTAGAATCCAGGCTTGAAAACAGAAAGGGATTTAATTTCAGTCTTGATAAGTGGATTGAGGAGAGAAATATCCTCATGGATATGGACATCTTTGCGGATGTACAGCTTAATATAGAGCATACTGATAATGGCACCAATCTCACCTACTCATATAAGGAGCTTCCTCCATACCTGATATTTCCTGCGATGAAACGCACAGACCAGGACGGATTGATGATGGGCCCTGGAGTAACTTTTCTCAACATAGGCGGCCTTGGAATACAGCAGGAGATAATGAGCAGATACACTGTAGCGCCTGAATTGTTAAGGGCAAAGGAAGTCTTAAGCTATACAGCCATACCCGATATTCTGAACGTACCCTTAAGTGCTGTACTTACCTTAAGTTATTTTGAATCATACAATGCACTTAAGCTCTACAATGAAAATTCATATTACAGTCAGCTAAACTTTATCTACAGCATAACTAAAACATACAAAATCTCAACAACCTTTTCATCTTTTACAGTAAAGCATGATAATGATAATTTAATATTTCAGGAAACGGGAGATGAGATACCAATGTTCCAGGGAAAAGGGGACTGGGACTTTCTCCCCTCTGCCGGAGCGGGTTTCATAATTGATACGCGGGAAAGAAGAATGAATCCCCACAGCGGAATTTACAACGAGTACAAAGTATCCATCTATGGTGAGAAACTTGGAGGAGACAGCGACTTCATGGAATACATCTGGGATTTCCGGGGATATCTGCCCGCAGGTGAAAAGCATATTTTCCATACAAATATTCTGGCAAGATACAGGCCCGGCACAATTCCCGGTTATGAGCTGTACCACGTTGGCGGTGTAAACAGCCTGCGGGCATACGAGCCGGACCCTTCAATATGCGGACAGCATGAAGTCCTTGCCACACTTGAATACAGATACGAGCTGTTTACAAACAGGCAGGTTTCCTTAATGGGGATGCACGGCTACTACGGGCTCCAGCTTGTTGCAGGATTTGACAATGCAATGCAGTGGCTCAATGATGACAGTTTAAAAAACGGAACCTATTACAACTCTTTTTTTACAGGAGTGCACCTTCTTGTTCCTGCACTCGAAAGGGTAAGATTTGAATTAGGCTTCAGCGGTTTCAGAAATGAAGAATACAGTTTTAAATTTGGTGCTAATATTGGTATTTATGAAAAAGCATACACTCAGAGAAGAAGAATACGATAAAATAATCCTTACCCCTCAAACAATAATGAAATATTAAAGTTATTTGACAATACCGCAGTTTAATGTTTTCTCTGAAGCAGTAAAATAAAATTAAAGTGTAACAACAGAAAATTCCAATACAATGAAAAATAACATTTCATTTAACTCTCTTAAAAAACAGGAAAAGCAGGCCCGGTGCGATATAATCATCCAGGCCGCAGAAAGGGTATTTGCCGGTAAACCCTTTAATGAAGTAACAATTCGCGATATTGCAAAGGAGGCAGGAATATCACATGCCTCAATATACCGATATTTCCCGGATCAGCAGACACTCTTTGTAGAAGCCTTTTTAAAAGGGGCCGATGATATTATAGAATTTCTTGGCAGCCTTATAAATGAAAGAAAAACTATAAGTATCGAAAAAGTCACAGACCGGTTTATTGAATACCTTATAGAAAATGACCGCTACTTCCGGATGATGACACACTTTATGCTGGACGGCAATTTAAGCCCTGAACTTACCGGACGCCTTAACAGCGCTGAAAGATCCCTCCTTGACCAGCTTGACCGCCTTTTCATTAAAATGAAAGCACCGGGGGAAATACGCATGCTCTCACATGCATATTTTGCCTCAATGAACGGAATACTCATTACATTCCGTAACTATCCGGGACGGGAAAGTGAAGAAGTAAAAAATCACATGAAGAAACTTGGCAGAATTATTGCTTTAAAATTTAAAAACTGACACGATAAAATAATACTTCTCCTAAGTTTGTTAAACCATTATCATTTCTTGTCACGCTGATTCAACTTCAGCAAGGGCCTGATCCTGATAGGCATGAAAAAGCCTGTGACAAAAAACGTCCCACCTGCGGCATACATCCAGAGTCTTTGCGTCATTAGTAAAGAGTGATGGGTGCGACACCAGTTCCTCCATCTCCGCAGAATATTCCTTAATCACTTCCCCTTCCGCTCCTGCGAGCAGATCCTTTACAAATTCAGTGGGGGTATACCATTGAGATACTTTTTTTAAATCACCATGAATCTGGGTAAGGAGCACATTGCGGGGGCCTTCCCAGAGCTCATTTATTGCGGCATCTCTATAAAGTCTGGGAAATGATGAAAAATCCTCCATCACTCCATGCCCCCCGAAAATGGACATGGCTTTCCTTATAACATCAGTTGAATCCCATGAGCCGGTTATTTTCTGGAGCATAATAAGCTCCCTTACCATAAAATTTTTCTTTCTCACATGCAGCGGAGCATCTTTAACAATACCGCCCCGGGGCCCCCCTTCAAGACTCAAAAAATCGCGGTAAAGCTTAAAAGCGCCTGCAGTTGTTCTCCTGGTGAAATGCTCAATCTCATTGAGCTGAGATTTAACAAGGGGGAAATCTCCTATTTTTAAACCAAAGGCCTCCCTGAATTTACTGTACTGTAAAGCTTCTCTGCAGACACGGCTCATACTGGCAGCTGCGGAAATCCCCACAGTAAGCCTGGAATATGTGAGAACTATTCCAACAACATTGGCAACTCCCCGATCAAGGGGCCCTACCGGATAGGCAACAGCACCGTTAAATGTAAGCTCACCTGTTGTAAGCTCGCTTGTTCCCATCTTCCACTTAATCCTGTCTATTGTATATCCGTTGCGGATTTCCCTCTCCTTATTCCCCGGAAGCCATGAAGGCATTACAAATAAGCCTACCTTTTCCGATCCTGCCGGCTTTGCAGTAACCACAACATAGTCAGCATGAGTAGCTGAACAGAAAAACTTGCTGCCGTAGAGTTTCCATGTGTCACCCTCTTTTACAGCTTCAAGCACATTGGAAGGCACATCAGAACCTCCCTGAATTTCGGAAAGATACTGGGCGCCGATAGCTACATCTCCATCTATCCCATTTTTGCAGTGGTTAAGAATTTTTTCTGTTTCAGGTGTATCCGCGTATTTTTCCAGCAGCTTTACCAGGCCCTCTGTACATGTTACAGGGCATGCAATACAGGCTTCACCGTTCTGGTATATTGTAAACATCCGTATAAGCTTAACCCAGGGAGAATATTCATCAGAAAACAGTTTTTCGCCGAAAACCTCTTTTTCCATTATTTCAGTTTCACGGGGACGCACTATTCTGTCTATGCGGTTATGATGTCCGTCATAATGCATCATATAGGGCCTTTTCTCAGGCACAGATGCGGATTCAGCCATGTCGCGCCATCTGAACGATGCCTTTGCAGAAATTTTACGGGCTTCACGGTCAGCCTCCTCCCATGCCTCACCTGAAAAATACTTTAAAACCTTCTGCACAAAGGGATCATCAACATAGTAATCTACGGTTTTTCTCCACTCCAGGTATTCATTAAAGCTGTAGGGGTTATTTCTGTCCGGCAGGGTCATAACGGTTCTCCACACTCAGAAAATGATAACATTGGTCAATATAATAACCAGTGGTTACATTTTGTCAATTTTTTTATAATTCTTTCCCAGCCATAAACACTTTATGCTAAAAGCCGGAAGCATGGGGATTAATCCCCGCGCTCCCTGTAATACCTTTTAATAAGCTTTGATATCTCCTTCTCCTTTAATCTTTTCTCAGACCTACCCCTTTCACTTCTAAGCATTTCCAGAGACTCCATCTCCCCTCTAAGCCTTATGTAGTTTTCATACCTGTCCTGATCTATGTATCCATCCGATACCTGCTGAAGTACAGCACAACCCGGCTCATCCATATGTCTGCAGTCAGTGAATCTGCACTGAGAAGAAGCCTCCGCAATCTCCTCAAAAGCAAGATCAAGAGACTCCATATCCCCTGCGGGACAGAGCTCCCTCAGGCCGGGCGTATCAATCACCATTGCTCCGCTTCCCAGAAGGAAAAGATCCCTTCTGGTTGTGGTGTGCCTCCCTCTTAAATCATCCTTTCTGGTTTCGCCTGTGGCCTGTATCCCGGCTCCGGAAAGGGCGTTTATAAGCGCGGACTTCCCCACACCTGACGGACCTGTAAAGGCGGCTGTAATACCGGGGATGAGCAGTCTTTTTAAACTTTCAATACCCTCACCTGTTAATGCGCTAACCATTAAAACAGGAATATCCCCGGAAACAGAAACTGCTCTTGCTGTAAACTCCTCTCTTTCTGACTCTGAAGCAAGATCACATTTATTGAGAATTATCACAGGCTCGGCACCGCTGTCCCTTACCATAACAATATATCTCTCCAGACCGCGCTCAGTAAACTGCCTCCCCCCTTCAATAGAAGCGGCAATAAACATATAATCAATATTTGCAGCAATGACCTGCTCCTGACTGCTGCCCCCGGAAGCTCTGCGGGTAAATGCTGTTCTTCTTGGTAAAACTCTTTCAATAAGTGATGAATCCCCTTCATGCCTCAGGAGTACCCAATCGCCGACTGCGGGATAATCACCGGCAACGGCAGCAGTATACTTAAAATGCCCCGATACAGGAACATCTCTTCTCCCCTCCCCGCATGCAACCCCGTAAAACTGCCCTGAGGAGGAAACAACTCTTCCCGGCTTTAGCCCGGATTCTTTCCAGGGCATGTAAGCTTTATCAAAATAATCATTCCAGCCATAATCCTCTATTTTCATCACAGCCTCTCCATTGAAGAAATTATCAGATTCAGATCCAGCGGAAATGGAGGATTTACCGCTGGTTTAACCACCATGTTTATAAGGGAGTCCCTGTTATCATCTCCCGATATTCTATTTGTTCTCATAAAGCCGCACTTCACACATCTGTGAATAACCGACCACTCACCTTCATTTTTAGCCCATATAGCAACAGGTTCCATCATACCCCTGCACACCGACATTCTATCTCCTGTTCGCATATCAACATGCCTGCTCCATAAGCAATGGGGGCAGTGATTTCTATTGAAAC
>CAYYKZ010000135.1:0-7395 GCA_964468455.1 uncultured Leptospirales bacterium
TCTGAAATAGCCTATACCTATATTCAGTCAAAGATAAAAGATTATAAAATTGAAACTTCTTTTTTTGAAAGTAATTACATACATCTTCATGTGCCGGCAGGTGCAACTCCCAAGGATGGCCCTTCAGCCGGAATAACAATGGCCACAGCTCTTTATTCCCTGGCTAAAAACAAACCAGTCAAAAAAAATGTTGCAATGACCGGTGAGCTCACTGTTACAGGGAAGGTTCTTCCCATAGGCGGTGTAAAAGAAAAAACCATTGCTGCAAAAAAGGCAAAGGTTAAGACAATTGTATATCCCTTTGAGAATAAAAAGGATTTTGATGAATTACCGGAGTATATAAAAAAAGGTATTTCAGCTCACTTTGTAAATTATTTTGATGAAGTTCTGGAGATAGTTTATTGATTTAATGTTTCAGGTGCTGCCGGATTATTGCCGGAAGTATTCTCCGGTTAAGGCAGTGCCTGAAAGGGTGTTTTAAAAAAATATCATCTTTTTTTGTTGACATAATTTCAACCTGATATATTTAGACATCTGTTACCTGAAAAGGTTAAAGCCCAGGTGGTGGAACTGGTAGACACGCATGGTTGAGGGCCATGTGGGATTTTCCTGTGTGGGTTCAAGTCCCGCCCTGGGCAAAAAGAGAGGCTGACTGATAAGATCGGGCAGCCTTTTTTATTTATTTAATTTCCTGAGATTGCTTGAATGAGGAGAAAATTCCATGGAAAAAACATTATCAATTATTAAGCCCGATGGAGTAAGAAAAAACATAATAGGTGAAATTATAAAAAGGTTTGAATCTGCAGGACTCCGTATAGCAGCAATAAAAAAATATCATATGACTGAAGATGAGGCAAAGGGGTTTTATGCTGTACACAAAGAGAGGCCCTTTTATGGAGAGCTTTGTGAGTTTATGATTTCAGGCCCTGTAGTGCTCATGGTTCTTGAAGGTCCGGGCGCAATTGCATTAAACAGAAAGCTTATGGGGGCCACAAACTATAAAGAAGCCGATCCCGGTACAATAAGGGCAGATTATGCTGAAAGTATACAGTACAATGTTGTACACGGCTCAGATGCTCCTGAGACTGCAGCCTTTGAAATAGATTATTTTTTTAAAGAAAATGAAATTATGTAGAAGCCTGTTTTTTTCAATAATACGATGTGGATTTTTATTTTAAGCACAGATGTATAGGTGCAAAGAATATTGCTTTTAAAATTGTTTATTGACAAAGATGTAGTGATATTTTATCAGGTAAACTTAATCAGGAAAGGTGTCCGAGAGGCCTAAGGAGCACGGTTGGAAACCGTGTGTTGCGCAAGTAACCGGGGGTTCGAATCCCCCCCTTTCCGAAAACAGATTCCAAATCGGTATAATATGGCATACCAGGTAATAGCCAGAAAATGGCGCCCCCAGACATTCAGTGAAGTTGTATTTCAGGATCACGTATCAAGAACTATCCGTAACAGTATAAAATACGGAAGAATTTCCCATGCCTATCTATTCTCCGGCCCCAGAGGTGTGGGGAAAACCACAATGGCAAGAATTCTTGCAAGGGCTCTTAACTGTAAGGAAGGCCCCACTCCTGATCCCTGCGGCAAATGTGAAAACTGTCTTGAGATAAAGCAGGGAATATCTTTTGATGTAATTGAAATTGACGGCGCATCAAACAACGGTGTAGAGAATGTACGCGAAATACGTGAAAATGTAAATTTTGCGCCTGCAAAGTCCAGGTATAAAGTTTATATTATTGATGAAGTACATATGGTGACAACACAGGCTTTTAATGCTCTTCTTAAAACCCTGGAGGAGCCGCCTCCCCATGTTGTTTTTATTTTTGCTACAACTGAAATTCATAAAATACCGGATACAATTTTATCAAGATGCCAGAAATATTTTTTTAAAAAAATTCCTGCCGAAATAGTTGTAAATCATTTAAAAGAAATAGTAGATAAAGAGGGTTATAAAATCGCTCCCGGAGCGCTTTATCCTCTGGCTCGTGTTGCTGACGGTTCAATGCGTGACGCCCAGTCTCTGCTTGATCAGGTTATTTCATTTTCAGGGTCGCACGAAGGGAGCAGCATCGAAATATCTGAAGAAGATGCCCTGTCTATACTTGGAATTGTTCCCTTTGAAAGCTATATCCGTATTATGGGATTTATCGCAGAGGCTGATGTTAATGGAGTTATAACTGAAGTTGACAGGATAGTATCACAGGGGATTGATCTTTCCAGGTATATTTCCGGACTGATTGATATTATAAGGTCTGTGAGATTCATTAATAACGGTATTGATATTAAAGGTATTCTTACCCTCTCGGAAGATGAAGTGGCAGGAATTAAAAATATATCGTCATCTTTTAACGATGAAATATTAAGCAGATTTTTTTCAATTATATCAGATCTTTCCGCGGAAATACGTTTTACCTCAGGGGAGAGAATATATCTGGAAATGGCGCTCCTTGATATGATCTCTGTTGTAAAAAGTCCCTCTGTGACTGAGATCATAAAGAAACTTGAAAGTTCAGATTCCGGGCAGAGCTATGATGTATTGAACAAAACCGGCGAAAAAAAAAAAGATAACTGAAAATAAAGCAGTTCAACGGAAAGAACAGAAAGAATTTTCCGGCGATATTGATCCCATATGGGCTGCTTTTATAAAAGATCTTGGAGAAAAGAAAAATCCTCTTCATTATATACTACGGCCTGTTATACCCCATTTTGACTCAGGTATACTAACTCTTAATTATCCATACGGCATAGATATTGCTGAATATGCTAAAACTCTTGACCGTAAAGTGCTTGATTTTATAGAAAAAGATCTGTCTCAAAGATGCGGAGAAAATATAAAATGCTTTTTTGATCAGCTTAAACGGCCAGAAACCGGATCAGTAAAGGAATCGGGTAAGTCGCCAGCTGTGGAAGAGTATTCACCTGAGGAGGCTCCTCTGCCTGAGGCAGAAATGATTTCTCAGCCTGAGAAAGGAGACTTTGAGGTGGAAAATCCTTCAATAGCAAGGATCAAAAATGCTTTTTATGGTGAAATAATTAAAAAAGGAGAATAAGATGCTTAAAGGACTTGGTGATATCGGTAATGTAATGCGTATGCAGAAGGAGATGAAAAACATCCAGAAGGCTATTAAAAAGGCTAAAATAAATGGTGAAAGTTCAGACGGCTCAGTTAAGGCTGTAGTTAATGGCGAGTTTTCCCTTTTAAGCATCACAATAAGTGATGAGCTTGTTAAAACAGGCAATACAAAACAGATTGAGAAAATGGTTCATACTGCAGTGAATGATGCAATTCATAATGCCAGAGAATATTCAGCAGGTGAAATGAAAAAAATGACCGGCGGAATGGATCTGGGAAGTCTCTTCCAGTAAATCAGAGGAATGGTTTAAACAGATTGAGTGAGCCTTCAGTATATCTTAACCGGGTTATCAGGGAGCTTTCCAGGCTTCCAGGCATAGGGAATAAAAGTGCTGCCAGAATTGCCTTTCATCTTCTGCGGCAGTCCGCTTCCAGTGTGCAGGACCTGGTTAATTCAATTAGTGAGCTGAAAGAGAATATTCTTACCTGCAATCAATGCGGAGGTATTTCCGATTCTCCATTATGTGCGATTTGTTCAGATACGGCAAGGGAGCGGTCTATCCTCTGTGTTGTTGAGGGAGCAAGAGATATGCTTACAATTGAAGCTACAGGTCAGTTTAAGGGGCTTTATCATGTTATTTCCGGGCTTATATCTCCTCTTGACGGTATAGGCCCTTCAGATCTTAATCTTGGCCCTCTTATGGAGAGGCTGTCAAAGGAAAAGTACAGCGAAGTAATAATTGCTTTAAATCCTACAATAGAGGGGGAGGCCACTACTCTTTATCTGGCCGGATTAATGGAACCCCTTAATCTTAATGTTACAAGAATCGCCCACGGTCTCCCTGTGGGCTCAGATCTTGAGTATGTTGACAGTGCCACAATAGCAAAATCAATTGAAGGAAGGGTAAAGGTCTAACGTTTTTTTCTGCCTGGCCCCTTTCGGTCTGAGCCTTTCCCTTTTGTCACAGATCCCCCCTGTTTCCCGGTTTTCTTACCGGAATTTTTTTTCGCAGAAGGTTTTTTTGCTGTTTTAATTTCACCTTGAGGTTTGCTGTTTCGTATAGGAACTCCCCTTTTATCCCGTTTCTTCCCTTCAAGCTGTATTATTACCGGTAAACCTTCCAGGTCAAACCTCTGCTGAAGAGATTTTTCAAAGTAGCGGATAATATCTTTTTTGAAGAGGGATGCATTGTTTACAAAAAACTTAAACTGAGGGGGCACTGTATTAATCTGCGCTGCATAATAGATTTTAATTGATTCGCCAAGTTTCGGGATTTTGCCTGCTCGCTGCAGTTCGCCAATAACTTTATTAAGAGTAGGGGTATCTATTCTTCTTTTGGCCTTTTCGCCAAGTTCAATAGCTATATCAATAAGTCTGCTTATTCTCTGTTTGTTAAGAGCGGAAATTGATATTATGGGGAAATCAACAGCCCTGTAGTATTTAAAAATAATCTTATCCTTGTATTCGTCAAAGGTTTTGTAATCCTTTTCAATTGCATCCCATTTGTTAATAGCTATTATAATAGGTTTCCTTGATTTAAGAATTTCATCAGATATTTTTTTATCATTTTCTGTGAGTCCGATTGTCGCATCAATCATGTGAATGGTGACATCACTTCTGTTTATTGAATCAACAGTCCTTGTAAATGAGTAATATTCAATGTTTTCAGTGATTTTGCTTTTTTTTCTGATTCCCGCAGTGTCAATAATCTGAATAGTCTTTTCGTTGTATCGGAATGTTTCATCAACCGCATCTCTCGTGGTTCCGGGAATGTCGGAAACAACAGAGCGTTCATAGCCTATAAAGGCGTTAAGGAGAGTTGATTTGCCTGTATTCGGCCGTCCGACTATGGCGATTTTTAAATCAGGCTCCGGGACTTTTGTTTTCTTTTCCGGGAGAAGATTGACAATTGTATCAAGAAGGAGGTCAATGTTGAATCTGTTAATTGCTGCTATAGGTATTACTTCATTAAATCCCTGTTCGTAGAAGTTTACCATGTTTTCCAGCCTGTCATTACTGTCCATTTTGTTTACTGCTATTATTCCCGGAATGTTGAGTTTGCGCAAAAGGTCCGCAAGTTCAAGGTCAAAGGATTCCGGCGCCGGGTTTTCCATAAGAAAAAGAATTACAGATGCTTTTTCCAGATGTTTCTTTGCAGATTCAATTATCTGATCCGATAGTTCAGATGTACCGGGCAGGTCCAGTCCCGGAGTGTCGGAGATAAGAAAGCTTGTCGAGTTATGGGTCATGACTGCGGAGATAACATCCCGTGTAAGGCCGGGGAAAGAGTCTACAATTGACCGTTTATTGCGTATAAGGGCATTAAAAAGGGTGGATTTGCCCACATTTTGTCTTCCGACTATTGCTACTACCGGGAGTTTAGAACTCATTTATATTCCTCCAGTCCGGCTGAATCAATTAAATACTGATAATTAAAATCCGGATTTCAATCAGAAAAAACCGGGGGCTCATTAAGTCAAGACATTTATCGATAAAAAATATTGACGCCGTATGACGGCATAAATTATTAAATATTTTTTTAATGTCTCCGCTTTGCGGTGTCGATATTTTTTATATATTGATCATGCTGTTATATGATTTTTATATTTTTTACTTGCAATTTATCTTGTTTAATGATCTATAAGATAATTGATATGTAATAATTAAATTTACTGTTGAGGTGTGTTTCATGGCTACTGCTAAACAACTGGAGAATACCATCAAAAGAAAGAAACAAAAGCTTGGAAAGCTGGAAAAAGAAGTAAAAGCTGAACAGGCTGCAATTGCTAAACTTGATAAAGAGTTAGCAGCTGCAAAGAAAAAAGAAGCTGACGCAAAAGCCAAAGCAAAAGCCAAGCCAAAGGCAAAAGCCAAGCCAAAAGCGAAGAAGTAAAAATTTACTGCTTATAAAAAAAAGAGGGATGTAAGCCCTCTTTTTTTTATATAAATCCCCTGCGGTATTACCGGTTTCTCAGGCTTTAATTATAATTATTCTCTCTTCTATGAAATTGTTATTGAATTATTTCTCCGGAGCCGATAATAATAACACCATTATCGGGTTGATTAAGCTGTTTTTTTATGTACTATTAATGTATAAGATGCAGTCCGGACATGTACTATTCGGGGAGGCCCTATGGTTAAATGGTTCGGTATAAAATAATTAAATAATCAGAGGCATGGTTTGTTGAAGACACAGGAAAGAGCCAGCAGGAATTTCAATGCTTTTCAGACAGTTAATGATGTAATACAGATTCTTAAGGATCAGTTTAATACAAGAAAACTGTATATCAAATATGATGTTGAGAAAAGAGAAGTTCTCATAAATGAATATAATGCTGATAACACACTGATGATTGTCACTGATCCTTATTATAAACCTGAAGGGAATATAATAATCTACGGTCTTTCAGATAAATATATTGAAGTTGATCTGCAGGTACTTGATGAGCTTGGGCCGGGCTATTTCAGATGTAAAATAGTTACTGCCAGAAGGGCAACAGAGGGAAGAAGGGATCTGCGTTTTAAAATTTCTCCGGATGATGCTGTTGCCACCAATTTCCGTGTTTCCAAACATACAATAGAACTTAACAAATTCAGTATCCCTACAAGCATAAAGGTTGTTCTTGACCAGTTCCAGACAGCAAACAGCAGGTTTGCCGACCAGTTCAGGATAGATGTTCTCAGTATTGACACCAAGGATGCTGTTCTAAAAAATATTAAAAATACCGGTAAAACCCTGTTTATTCAGGACATAAATGATCCTGAATCATATAAGGCTATCACGGATGACTTTGTTGATGTTGCGGGTATTTACGGTTCCGATCTCCAGAAGCTTATTAAACGGAATGTTGAAAAAGGGATTAAATCAGTAATAATTGTCCCGGTGATTTACATAACAGAAGATGAAAAATCTATTACCTTTGCATATATACAGGCAGTTTCCAAAAAGGAGATAATGGGGATAGACAAGGTTATTGAGCTTAAAGATATGTCTTTTAAACTTGTAGACCGTATCAGGGATGCCAATACACTTCTTGTGCCGGTACATCAGCAGATAGTGGATATCAGCCGGGGCGGGGCAAAAATGAAAATAACTAACCCTGATTTGAAGAAGTATATACATAAATCAAGGGGATTTGTCTTTGATATAGTTTTTAAGCTTCAGGCTCCACTAACAATTTATGGTGAAATTAAAGCAACATCTACAGATTCTGAGGGGAATCTTATTCTCGGGGTTGATTTTGAAGGGAATTCTTCAAGAAAGGATGAGATGAAAAGGTTTTACAGTGTTTTAAAGCCCATGGAAGCT
>CAYYKZ010000136.1:0-7349 GCA_964468455.1 uncultured Leptospirales bacterium
TGATTTGCCCTTTATACCTGCCGAATAAATCTTTTCGGCTTTTTTTAATTTTCTTTTCTTCTGAAGGGAGTATTATAACTTCGAATTCTTTATTATTCTGAAATTCAACCGGTATATCAATAACTATTTTATTATTCACAGGTTTTACTATTTCTCTTATTGCATTCATTTTCTATCCATATTTATTAAAATAGACCAACTTTTAAAACAAAAATACTCTTCATTTCACATAACTTCCGACAATACAAATTCCGGTAATTATTCTAATATTATTTTAATAAATCTAACTGATCATGTCAAACATTTAAAAAAGTCCTGATATCCGGTTTTATTTACAGATTACCCGTTTATTTTTCAACAATATTGCTGCATCAGCGTACGTACCGGAGCATTTTTTCTGAATAACTATTAAGGAATTATCACTCTTTTTTTTAAAGAGGCCGATATAATTAATATGAAAAATAACGAATTATTAATAATAAAAGAACCTTTCTTTATTGCTGAGATAGGCTTGAACCATAACGGGAATTTCACCACAGCTGAAGAGATGATCAGAAAAGCGGCTCAATGCGGAGCTGATGCTGTTAAATTTCAGACCTTTGTTCCTGAACTTATGAACTCCCCTTTTACAAGGGACCTGATGTCAGGGAAAGAAAATCCTGAAGCGGATATGAGCATAATAGATTTTTTCAGAACATTTGTTTTTTCTGAAGATGAATACAGAAAACTCAGTGACCTTGCTCATGAAGAGGGACTCATTTTCTTTTCAGCTCCTTTTGACACTCCATCTGTTGACTTGCTTGAAAAAATTGATGTTCCCATATATAAGGCCGCGTCATCTGAAATTACAAACATCCCTCTGCTTGAAAAAATCGGTTTAACAGGAAAACCTGTACTCCTTTCAACAGGCATGGCCTGTGAAGAGGAGATTGACAAGGCGGTTTCCACGCTTAAAAGCAGCGGGTCAGGGGAGATAATAATTCTCCACTGTGTTTCCCTTTACCCTCTTGAGGCAGAGGAGGCAAATCTCGGCAGAATTACTGCTTTACAAAAACGTTTCAGCACAAGAGTTGGCCTATCAGACCACAGCAGAGGAACAGATACCGCAGGAATCGCAGCAGCCCTTGGAGCAAAAGTTTTTGAAAAACATTTCAGGCTTGACCATAATCACGACTGCCCGGATAAAGATGTCTCTGCTACACCTGAAGAATTTAAATCAATGATTGAAAGTGTAAGATCAGCAATAACCATGACCGGTGCAGGAAAAATAGAGTGCAAAGGAAGGGAAATTGAAACCGCAAAAGGAGCAAGAAGAAGCCTTTTTGCAGCGGAGGATATTAAGGCCGGCACCACAATTAAGAAAAAGCAGCTGATTCCCTTAAGGCCGGGTACAGGAATACCTGTATCGGCATTTTATTCTGTTACAGGAAAGCAAGCTGTTGTTGACATAAAAAAAGGTTCTTTGATAAAGTACAGTGACATTTCCTGAATGAGGAGAATTTAATGAGACTTAAATTGATAATTGTTTTACTGCTGCCATTAATGTTTTCGCAGTGCAGTGTATGGTATAATCTGACAAAGAAAGAGAGCAAGTACTATACTCCTGATGAACTTGTTTTATTAAAAGAAACAACTTCTGCTGCAGGATTCAGCTACGGCTATGACACAAATCTTGATCTTGATTATATTTATATTGAAGGGACTTATTCAGACAAGGAGCTTGCTGCTAAAGAAAAAGCCCAGAGAGATATTATTTCCGCCTACGAAATTGAACGCGTAACCGCCTTTTATGAAAAGATATTCAGGCTCAAATCGATTATTCAGTGGAATATGAACTATTACGAGAAAAAAGAGAAATGGGCGGAATACACTCTTATAAAAAAATATATACTCCCTGATACTGAAAAGTTTGTTGAGATTCTGGAAAAAAATCTCCTTTTAATAAACAGAAGCTACAGGGATATTATTGAAGAACGTAAAAAGAAGATAAACAGCGATGTTGACACAGAACTTTCATAAAATGACAAATAAAAAAATATATTTTCTTTCATTTTTTTTATCATGTTTAATGATATTTTTTTCAGTTTATAACAATGCAAAGGCTTCTGATGCAAAGGTTTATATTTTATGCTATCACGCCTTTCTTGACAGGAAAGACCCCTACTCCCTGACTGAAGATGTACTGAAGGAACAGCTTGTTTCTTTAAAAGCAGGAGGTTTTACCTTCGTTTCCATGGAAGATATTAAGGCGGACAGAGTTAAGGGTGAGAAAAATATTCTTGTTACTATTGATGACGGGAATAAAAGCACCTATCCCGCATACTTTAATGTTATGAAACCACTGGGAGTTAAGCCCATGCTGGGAATATATCCCGCTATCATAGGGCGCACTTCATACGCGCTTACATGGGAACAGCTGAAAGAACTTTCTGATGAGGGATGCTATATTGCAGCCCATGGCTACAACCACCTTTATGTAGGTGACAAAGCCTGGAAAGAATCGCCGGCAAAAGTCAAAAGAGAAATAAATCTCTCCAAAAAAAGACTCCAGGAAAAACTCGGGATTCAGGTTGATGCTTTTGTTTACCCCTTTGGGATAAAATCGCAACAGGCTGTTGAGGAACTTAAAAAAGCGGGTTACAAATACGCCTTTACAATAGTTCCAGGGAAAACCGCTCTTCCTGCTGAGCATAATTTCGAAATACCCAGATTTCTTCTTACCAAAGGGAATGTAAAAAGTACAACAGCTAGAATTATTTCCCGTTCTGTTAAAGTAGCATCTCAAAACAGGAATACCCCTACTGCTCCCGGGAAATCCCTTACAGGAGCAAGACAGGCTATTGAAGAAAAAATGGAAACAATAAAGAAAAACTCTGAAATACTTAAAACCCTGGTTATTAATGATGTAGTTGTACTCCCGGGAGCAATAAGGGGTGACCGTAAAAAAAATTATTCTGCAGAAATAATTAAGCCGGAAAAAGAACCGGAATATCCGGACCATATCCCGGCTGCCGGTTATTTATCCGGAGAATTTACAGAAAACAGTATTAAGACAGATTCAGTTACTGACAAATTTAAAAATTTTCTTTTATCCCTCAAAGAATCATATTTTAATATTCTCAACAGGTTCCGTTCCATGATTACTAAATGGTCTGATTACACCTTCAGCCGCATGAGTGATATCAGAGGAAATAGTCCTGCTATTCACAATACGGAAATGCCGCCGCTGATAAATGAAAAGTAAATTGTATATTATTATAAGCAGATGACAAAATATTTACCCGGGTCTCCTCCGAAGTTACAGCAAACAATTTTACAACGGTTTTACCGCAGCTGCGGATCTTACTGTTAAAATATTTCACTTTTCCTTGACATTTAATATTTTAAAGAATAATGTAGAAACCGACTGATAATTCGAACCTGGATAAATTTAAAAAAATTCAGGATTCTTAATATTTTATCAGCACGGGGGGGGATAGGATGCTTTTAGGTATTGATGTTGGTGGAACCCATACTGACGCTGCAATTATTGACTCTTCCGGTGTTGTAGCCACGTTTAAAGCGAAAACTGACGAAAAAAATCTGCTCAATTCAATAAATGAAGCCTTAAGAGAAGTTACAGCAGGAATTGACAGATCAGAAATAAAAAACATTAATCTGAGCACAACCCTTTCCACAAATGCCATTATTGAAGACCGGGTAGAAAAAACCGGGTTATTTATATCCTCCGGACCGGGGATTGACCCGGCCTCATTTTCAATAGGTGATTCCACATGTATTATAGACGGTTCAATTAATCACCGGGGAAAAACAATAAAACCTCTTGATAAAAAAGCAATTGAAGAGGGAATGAATGAATTCCGCAAAAAAGGAATAAAAGTTTTTGCTGCAGTAAGCAAATTTTCCACAAGGAATAAAAGCCATGAAGAGGATATAGCCTCTATACTGAAAGCTGAGGCGGATTTTATTTCAATGGGCCACTCACTTTCAAGCCAGCTCAGTTTCCCCAGAAGAATTGCTACAGCTTATTACAATTCTGCAGTCTGGCGTATATACAATAATTTCATCAATTCAGTAGAAAAAAGTTTAAATGAATTAAATATTAAATCCCCGATAAATATTCTCAAGGCAGATGGCGGCACAATGCCCATTACACTTTCAAGGAACTTCCCTGTAGAATCTATTCTTTCCGGCCCGTCTGCCAGCATTATGGGAATTATTGCCCTATGCAAGATTACTGAAGATTCGGTAATACTTGATATTGGCGGAACCACAACAGATATTGCCGTGTTTGCTTCAGGAGCGCCGCTGATTGAAAGGGGGGGCGTTAAACTTGGCGGCATCCCCACACTGGTTAGAGCTTTGCAGAACAGGTCTATAGGAATTGGCGGTGACTCGGAAATAACTGTTAATTTAAAAGATGTAAAAGTGGGGCCCGTCAGAAGAGGCCCCTGCATGGCTGACGGAGGAGAGGTTCCGGCACTTGTTGATGCTTTAAATTATAAAGGGGTCATCTCATACGGCTTAAAGGAAAAATCTGTTGAGGGAATAAAAAAACTAGCTTCATCTTCAAAACTTTCAGCTGACAAAATTGCCGAGGGTGCTGTTAAATACGCGGTGAACAGAATCAGAGAGGAGATCGATACCCTTATTTCTGAAATAAACCAGAAACCGGTGTATACCATTCATGAAATGATTGAGGGTAAAGTAATCAGTCCCGAAACAATTTATATGATAGGTGGCCCGGCCGGAGCTATAGCAAAGGTAATGGGGGGAAACATAAAAACCATGGTCCCTGAAAATTATGAAGTTGCCAATGCTATTGGAGCCGCGCTTTCCAGAACTACAATTGAAGCTGAACTCTTCGCAGATACAGGTACAGGTAAAATGATTATGCCTTCACTGGGAATTGAAAAACATGTGGAAAGAAAGTATAATTTAAAACAGGCGGAAGAAGAAGCATCTCAATATCTTACTGATTTTCTGAAATCCCAGGGTATTGAGACTGATAAAAACAAAATAGACATTATGAGCTCAAGCAGTTTCAGAATGATAGACTCTTTTTTCTCATCAGGTGATGATATCCGCGTAAGGTGCCAGATAAAACCGGGTGTCACAATGAATTTATACAAATAAAAGGGGGAAGCAATGCTGAAAGCCAAAAACAGGACAGGTTTAATTTTTTTCCCCGCATATGACTGGGCAATATCCCCTACACATCCTGAAAGAGAAGAAAGATTACTCTATACCCAGGATCAGCTTGTAGAAGAAGGTATTTTTGATATTGAAGGAATTATTGAGCTTAAACCTGATATCGCAAATGAGACAGATGTGATGCGTTCACATTTCTGTTTCCCGAATGTGAAAAAAGTAACAACCGAATCCCATATGATTTCTGCCGGCGGGGCTTTACGGGCAGCAAGAGCCTGGCTTGATGGCGAGGTGGACAGGGCATTTGCACTTGTAAGGCCCCCCGGACACCATGCAATGAAATCTGTTCATGGAAACCGGGGCTTCTGCAATATCAATAATGAAGCAATCATGCTTGAATACATACGGGAACATTCAGATATAAGAAGAATTGCCATTGTTGATACAGACTGTCACCACGGTGACGGGACTCAGGATATTTTCTGGCACGACAGGGATGTTCTGTTTATTTCAATTCACCAGGACGGGCGCACTCTATACCCTGGTTCAGGACATATACGTGAACTCGGAGGCCCATCAGCAAAGGGTAAAACAATAAACATACCTCTTCCCCCTGAAACATCGGAGGAGGGATTTTTATATGCAATTAATGAAATGGTGCTCCCCATTCTGGACGATTTCAAACCGCAGCTTATTATTAATTCAGCAGGACAGGATAATCACTATACTGATCCTATCACCAATATGAACTTTACAGCCGGTGGATATGCAATTCTCAATGACAGGCTTAACCCTCATATTTCTGTACTTGAAGGTGGATATTCCATTCAGGGTGCCCTCCCCTATGTCAACCTTGGTATAGTACTTGCCATGGCAGGTATTGATTACAGCCACGTTAAGGAACCTGATTATAATCCATACACTCTGGCTCAGGACCCGGCAATAACTGACTATATAGCCGATTTAAGAGAACCGGTACTGAAAAATTACTTTTCACAGCATGCGGATTATGACCGTCCTCCTGACGGGGAATTCGCAACACGTACAAAAAATATTTATTACGACACTGACGGTATTCAGGAAACACAGAAGGAAATGATGCTTATGTGCAGAAAATGCCGCGGAGTACTGATGATAGAAACTCAATCCTCTGTGAATCCTCTGAGTGCCGGTATTGAAATACCTGTAGATGCCTGCAAAGGGTGCCGTAAAAAAGGCGCGTCACTTTTGAAAGAAGCGGTTAATTCAAAAAAATTCCGCACAGTTCAGCTGATTGACAGACCTGGAAAAATTTACGAAACCTATACTCAGTAAAATATATCAGTTACTCAGAAGAGGGTTTCAAGTCTCTGCTGAGTAACTGATATAAAATCAAACCAATACACTTTTAAATAAAAATAATTCAAATCATAATAGATCTTATTTGCTGCTTAACTTGACTAACAGTAAAAATAGTATTATTTTCAGCTAAGATGTAACTATTCAAAAACTCCGTGGTAAAAATGTATCCGCCGACTCACCGGTGCGGCGAAAACATTTTTACCACCAAGTTATGAACAGTTACGATAAAAAGAAGGGGAATTTTCTCCTGAACTATTAATTTCGGAGGATTAAAGATTGATGAAAGATGTTGTAATTCTTGGAGCAGGCCGAACTCCAATAGGTGATTATCTCGGTGCTTTTGCCTCTATTTCAGCTGTTGAACTGGGTATTGCAGCGGCAAAAGGCGTGCTGGAAAAATCGGGAATAAAGGCGGAACAGGTTGATGAAGTTGTTGCGGGTCATGTCCTGCAGGCAGGATGCAAGGGGAATACAGGAAGACAGGTTGCCCTTGGAACAGGCTGCAGAACTGAAACCGTTGCACTCACTGTTACACAGCTATGTCCGGCATCAATGAGAGCAACAGAAATCGCCTCTCAGCAGATTATACTGGGTAAAAACGATATTGAACTTGTGGCAGGTTATGAAAGCATGAGTAATTGCCCCTCCATGTCACTTAAATCACGCCAGGGGCTTCGCATGGGGGATCAGCCCTTTGTTGACCACATGCTCCATGACGGTCTTGTTGACGCATTCAACAATTATCACATGGGGATTACCGCAGAAACCCTGGCTGAACAGTTTAACGTAAGCAAGGAGGAGCAGGATGAATGGGACTTAATGAGCCACCAGAGAGCCTGCAGAGCCATTGATGAAGG
>CAYYKZ010000137.1:0-7251 GCA_964468455.1 uncultured Leptospirales bacterium
ACAGTAATAAGGTAAAAGCAGACCTGATTAACAATGTTGGATGGTATGGCAAAACTTATACACTGAAATCCGCCCGAATCTGTTCTAATAGCTGTATTTATACCCACCAGGTCACCATAAAGATTAACAAGAGGGCCGCCCGAATTTCCGGGGTTAATTGAGGCGTCTGTCTGAATAAAATCTTCAATATCGGTAAATCCTATATTATCACGCCCTTTAGAAGAAACAATACCGGCGGTTATAGACTGTTTCAACCCGTAAGGATTGCCCACAGCAATTACCCACTCCCCCTCCGCTAAAGTATTGGAATCCCCGAATTTTACAGGAACCAGGTGCTCATCCGGAGAGGTGTTGTCAACCTTAAGCACTGCCAGATCTGTTTTCAGATCACAAAGGTAATAGCTGTCATCGCTTAATCTGCCTGTTTCATAAACTTTGCCGCTGCTGCTCACTATTCTGAAATAATCGCCCTTTTTTACTACATGATAATTCGTAACAATATGACCCTCATCTGAAATAACCGTACCTGTACCATAAGAAGTTTTAACAAGTACCCTTTCCCCCTCTTTAAATGAGGATTTATAAACCAGAACATTCACAGCCGATACCCTGGACATCCTGGAAGCATTAATAAAATAGCTGTTAAATTGTGCCGGACTGCCGGAAAGAATAAGAGGGAAAAAAAGAATAAGTGTCAAAAAATATTTTTTCATTTCTCATCCACTACTACATCAAAATATGATCTGCCTGAGTCAAGCCTGTACTTTTCAAAATCTATATTCCGGCCCGATGGCTTATGCCTGAAGTTCCCTTTCAGGTTATCCAGTCCTGCAAAGAGGGAATAAATTCCCACAGCAGCACCTTCAGCTATTTCGTTCTGTCTGCGAAGCAGTACATCCCGGTCCCAGCGCCTGTTCAGATATCCCAGTTCAATATATGCGGAAACAGCATTAACAAGCATTGGAATCGACCATGTAGAAACAAAGGCTTTACCAGGAATCTTATCTTTACGGCTTACCCCTTTTTTATCAAGAGATAAAAGTATATATTTTATAATTTCATAAGAAGCCAGGCTGTTATCCCCGCCAAAATTTTCAAAACCCCCGCCTCTCCTGTACTTTTCATACACATCTTTTTCTCTTTTCCAGTAATCTCCGCTTTCTTTAAAATTTTTTATATTATCAGAATAAACTGTGCCGGATTTATGAAGTTTCGCTGCCTCATGCCATCCTGTCTCATCAGCATATTTCCATGTTACCATGTTATGCTTATAGCCTCTGAATTTATTAGAATTTAATGTATAATTTCTATTTAAATCAAAACCTGTAAAATAATTAACAACATCCTTATAATAGGCGAGCTGAGGAGATACCTTTACAGAATCCCTGAACCAGGACTTTAAAAGGCCATGGTCTTCAATTTTTTTACCCCCCCCCTTCTGAAGCCTGCTTAATCCGATTTTAAGAACATCATAAGAGGGGGCAAGTATGGGATTCATGCCCAGATATTCAGGAGGAGCTGATCCGGCAAGGTGCAGAGATACAACAAGATGCGGCTTTGCAGCATTAATTTTTGAAATTCTGCCAGGTTTAATCTCACCATCTTTCCCGGGATAATCATAGAGTCTGAACTCTCCATTGGGATCTTCCATTTCAGCTGCTTTTTTTTTCGATATTGATTCTGTTCTGGAGATAGTGGATTCAATATATATCCTTTTTATATTTCCATTAGTATATTTTTTTAATATTTTTCTGAACTTCTCAAAATCTCCCTCCTGAGAACAGTGGCTTAGAATTTCCGCTGTCTTTTCAGCTATTGAATAAACTATAATATGTTCGTATATACTGCCTCTTCGTGCACCTTCGGCAAAATAGGCAAGGTACTCCCCTGAGATCAGGTCAAACCTGTCCCCATGCTTCTTCCTGTTATCTAAAGTAACACCTCCGTGGCCAGGATCAATAACTACACGGAAAACAGGAAACTCGTTTTTCTGTACTTCTTCAGGTGTTGAAAAAATAAGTATCGGTGTAAGCAGAAGTATAAAAATACATCTGCAATGTTTCCCCCTGCGAAAAAGATTCCCCCGCATATACAAATCCCCTCTGATTCAGATATTACATTCAAAAAGCAAAAAAACTACTACTCAATTTCGATTCTCATTATGCTTACTTATAATTCTTAATAAAAAAATAAAATAAAAAAAGGGGGATATACCCCCTTTTTTTATTTTATTTAACGGCAGAATACGCCGGTTAATTATACATTTTTACTCAGTTGCTGTTCCGCCGCCGCCCTGTGTCTGAGCAGCTTTGACATCTTCATAAATTCTGTTTTTATTGTCAGCTTTATGGAACTTATACTTTTCCTTAACTTCTTTAACAGTAAGTCCGCCTTCTTTCTTGTCAGCTTCATCAGTATATGCAACTGTTTCAAGAATTCTTATTGCATAAGTCTTTGCAACCCTGTAATGATAAAGAGCCTGCTCATAATTCTTAGCCATATATGCCTTTTCAGCATCATCCATCTGGCCGTATGCTATCATTATTCTTGACTGATTCTGAAGAAGTTCCTTGTTCTTATTGGGATCAGACCTTGTTTTCTGATTAAGATGAAGAGCAACAACCTGCTTGTGACATTCATCCATTATAGCCTGAGTATCTTCATTATACTTATCAGCCATTTTTTTCATAAGCTGGGAAATTGAAGTCTGGTTTCTTTCAAACCATACTCTGGCAAAAATAATATTTCTCTTATAATAAAGCTCAATAGCTCTCTTATACTCTTCATAGATTTTATCATAATCTTCTTTCCAGCCGTAATCGGGAAAATTGCTCACGATCACATTAAGAAGATAAATCTGCTCAAGATTCTTTTTTACGAGTTTAGCGGCAACATCATGAGCATGAAATTTTGCAAGATAAGAATCGTCAGGTTTTTCAGCCTGATTGAAATTTTCATTCATGTTGTCACTGCCCTGAGGATTCAGCTCGGACACTTCCTGTGATGTAGCTGAAAGGCTGAAAGCAAGAACAATAATCATGAAGAATAAAGATATGTTTCTTTTTTTCCTGTTAATGGTGGTCATAATTTATCTCCTAGAAAAGATGACAGTTTTTAAGTTTCCTTCCTTAAAAATTACGTTTCGATTAATGTTTATTATAAATTATCCTTTCATTCTCGACAACTTTTTTTTTATTTTTTATTGAAATTAATAGACAAATTATAATATAATAGATTTTTTATGTCACATATACACTCTGCAGGGCTTCTTTAAGGAGCATTAATGCTTTAAAAATGCCGCTATCCCGCCAGAATAATCCTCATATCCATAACATTCGTATTTGTAGGCCCTGTAATAATAAGATCACCCAGAGCACTGAACATCTGATAGGAATTATTATCAAGTATAAACTCATTAATATTAAGAGACATCTCCTCCAGCCGTTTTAAAGTATCTCCTGCCGCAAAAGCTCCTGCTGCATCTGTAGGCCCGTCCGTACCGTCAGTTCCCACTGAAGCAACAATCATTTTATCCAGCCCTGCTATACCTTTAACAGCCTGCATGGCAAACTCCATATTACGTCCGCCCCGTCCGCTCCCCCGGACTTTAACAGTTGTTTCCCCACCTGTGATAATACAGGCCGGCCTTGGAAGGGGATTCCCGGTTGCATCAATCTCCTTTGCAATTCTGCAGTGCCACTCTGCTGTTTCAGCAGTATCACCTTCAATGAGTGATGACAGAATAATACTCTTATACCCCAGTTCATCAGCTTTATCACGTGCGGCCTTTAAGGCCAGAAAATTTGAAGCAATAATCAGATTTGTAACTTTAGAGAAAATATAATCCCCGGGCCCGGGATTTTCCGGATGCGATCCTCCTGCACCTTCTTCAAGATAAATTCGCACCGGAAGAGGAACAGATTTCCTTAATTTATACTTATCAAGAACATGAAGAGAGTCCTTAAAGTCGGAGGTGTCAGGAACAAAAGGGCCTGAAGCGATTACATCCATGTTATCTCCCACCACATCTGATATCATAAGATTAATTACAGAAGCCGGGTATGCGGCCCTTGCCATATTTCCCCCTTTAAGCCTGGAAAGATGCTTTCTCACTGAATTGATTTCATGAATTGTAGCACCGCTTTTAATAAGCATATCAGTGGTTTTCTGCTTATCCTGAAGCTTTATTGATGCCTGGGGCAGAGGCATAAGCGCAGATCCTCCTCCGGAGATAAGTGAAATTATCAGGTCATTCTTATCAGCACCTTTAATAATATTATAAATTTTGTCCGCACCCTTCATCCCTTCATTATCAGGGATGGGATGTGAAGCCTCAATCTGCTCTACCCTTTTAAGATCAGCCACATGCCCATGTTTAACACAAATGCATCCTGCGGTTATTCTATTCTCAAGCATATCCTCTATTGCCCTTGCCATTGAAGAAGTAGCCTTTCCCGCGCCTACAACAAATATTTTTTCAAATTTATCAAGATTATAACGCTTTATTTCACTGTTGTCTTTCGAAAGAATCAACTCCTTCCCTTCAATTTTTATATGCCTTTTGACAGCCTTAAGAGGGCTTACTGCTTCAATTCCTGCTGTATAAATTTTTTTCAGATCCTCCTGCATAAATACACCCTCCTCTTTAACCGGAAACCGGTACAGTTGATTTTCCGGAAACTATTTTTATTAATATTAAATAAAATAGCGGAAAATTCAAGTTTTTCAGCTTTATTTTGCCTCTTTTCACATATCCCGCCCCTGCTGCAGGCAGGTCCTGAAAATAATAGTTGATTAATATCCCCTTTTTTTTAGTCTAGCATAGACTCTAAATAATTACAGAGAAACCTATGAATGAAAAAATAAAAAAACGGATTCTTCTTATTGAAAAAACAGCCCTTACTCTGGTTGTTATATGTTCAATTACAGGAGGATTAATCTTCGGCTTTATTACTTCTGAAATAAAAAACTATTCCGGTATTCACAATCTGAAAAAATTCCAGCCCAGTGAGCCTACGAGGCTTCTTGACGTAAATGGTGAACTTATTGCTGAACTTTTCCAGGAAAAGAGGGATCTGGCTTCATATGAGGATCTCCCCCCCACACTGATCAATGCCTTTCTTGCGGCAGAGGACCGGGATTTTTACCAGCATATAGGAATTAACCCCATGGCCATAGCAAGGGCCATGATAAAGAACATAGAAGCCTCAATAATGGCAGGAAGGCCTGTCATAGTTCAGGGAGGCTCCACAATTACACAGCAGCTTGCAAAAAGGCTTTTTACAGAGGGTGAAAGAACCTTTGCACGGAAAGCGCTTGAAGCTGTTTTAGCACTTCAGATTGAAAAAAAGTTTTCCAAAGAAGAAATTCTGGAAATGTATTTTAACCAGATTTACCTTGGGCATGGATGTCACGGCATATCATCAGCTGCAAAATTCTTTTTTAACAAAGATCTGAGACATCTGTCCCTCATCGAAGGATCTGTTCTTGCAGCTTTACCTTCTAAACCTGCAGGATATTCACCGCTGAGGTTCCCCAGAGAAGCTTTCTATAAAAATCAGGATACACTGAACCGGATGGTCAATGCAGGATTCATCAGCAAAGATAAGGCAGATTCAATTTTTAACGAATTCTGGCCGCAGTTTATCGAATCTTTAAGGGTCGAGTTCCCCACCAAGACTGTATTCTCCAAAATTGAAGACAATGCCCCATACTTTACAGATTATGTGCGCCAGATACTTGAAGCCCGCTTCGGAAGAGAGGCGCTTTATGAACAGGGTCTTACTGTATTTACCACCCTTGATCTGAAAAGACAGAGATCCGCCCAGAAGCATCTGCAGGAAGGTCTTAAAAAACAGGACCAGGTTTCTTCAAGAATGAATGCCTATTACCGCAGCGCTGTAGACAGAAGCCTTTTTAATGCCTATAATGAATTACGCCTTATTTTTAATCTTCCATCAGTCCTTATAAGAAACGATATTGAAACCAGGTTCAAAAAAACAATGACAGATTCCCTGGTTGATGCCATTGATATAGCAACACTCCTGACAGATGTTCCGGGAACTAATGATGTTGTTGAAAATTTCAGAACACAGATATCAACTATATCCACCAGTATGAACGTAGAGGGTGCTTTTATAGCTATAGAGCCTGCCACAGGATATATAACATCAATGGTTGGAGGATCTGAATTTGAAGTTTCCAACCAGTTTAACAGGGCGGTTCAGGCAAGAAGACAGCCCGGTTCATCTTTTAAACCATTTGTATACGGTGCAGCAATATATAACAGCGCAATATCGACAGCAACAGTCCTCCCGGATGTTCCAATAGTGGATATAGACGCAAGCGGCGACACATGGTCTCCTGACAACTACGAGGGTGACTTCTCAGGAATGGTCAGCATAAGAAGAGCCCTGGCAGCATCCATCAATATTATCTCCGTAAGGATATATGATCTTATAGGTCCGGACAAGACCATTGAATACGCCTCAGCCATGACCAAGGCCTCTGAATCAAGATTTACCCCGGGCCCGGCCCTCGCACTTGGAACAGCTGAATTAACACCACTTGAGATGGCAACAGGATATGCAATTTATGCAAACAGGGGACGGGATGTAATACCCTTTTCAATCCGCTATGTTATTGACCGTGATGGTAATGAAATTGCAAATATCGAAGAAGAAGTGGGTAATATTATAGCAGCAAAAGAAATTGAAGGGACAATCCAGGTTATTCCTGAATCTGTTGCCTATATAATGACACATCTGATGATGGGCGTTGTTGACAGCGGAACTCCCACCTATTCCATAAGAAACCAGGTAGGTTTCCGTCAGAAAGCAGCAGGTAAAACAGGAACAACTCAAAACTGGTCCGATGCCTGGTTCTGCGGTTTTACATCTGATATAGCAGCTGTTGTCTGGATGGGATATGACAGATCCTTTATGACACTGGGGAAAGGGCAGTCGGGCGCCGGACTTGCAGCTCCAATATGGGCGAACTTCATGAAAGATGCCTATAATGGGATGCCCGACCCTGTTTATGCCAGACAGCCCGAAGGTGTTTACGGAAAGGCTGTGTGCCAGTATACCGGACTTGCTCCAGGCCCGAACTGTAAAAAAATTTCCACCGGTCTTGGGCTTAAATCAAGCGGCCCCGGCAGGGTTTGCGACGGAAATCATTATGAAATGAAATCTGTCCTTGAAAGATATATGGAAAAAGAAGGATTGACAGAATAAATACTAAATCATTTAT
>CAYYKZ010000138.1:0-7225 GCA_964468455.1 uncultured Leptospirales bacterium
CTTCCCAGTATGGCCGGCCCTGTATAAATTTTTCAAATCCGCGGAATTCCACAATATGCAGTCTTGACTGCGCAACATTTCCCGCGTCATCGAGCTGAATGGTTACTTTCCCGTGACCCTCAACCCTTGTTACCGGTTCTATTGTTATTTTTCTACCCATATTAAGCGCTCCAATTAATCAAACTTTAAAACTTCATAAGGAATCTTGAGCTCATTGCCTGTTACCAGTGCAACAAGTGCTTCCCATATCAGGTCAGCCCTGGGGGGGCATCCCGGAATATAATAATCTACTTTAACTATCTCGTGACATGGATAAACCCTGTCCAGAATCATAGGAAGTTCATCATCATTAGGAATAATATTCCCTTTGTTTTCATCTACAGTGGGACCATTCAGGTATGCCTCTTCAAGACACTCCTTTACAGGTATTCCGTTTCTCATTGCAGGGAGTCCGCCCATAATCGCGCACTCACCAAGAGAAATGAGGATTTTACAGTTTTTACGGAAATCCTGAAGTACATGAACATTTTCACTGTTGCAGCATCCGCCTTCAATAATCCCGATATCGCACATCTTTGTAAAATTTTTTATATCGTCTATTGGTGATTTGTTAAACTCCACCAGTTCGATAAGCTCTAATATTCTTTCGTCAATGTCGAGTAATGACATATGGCATCCGAAACATCCTGCCAGTGACGCTGTGGCCACAACCGGTTTACTCATTTTAAGCCTCCAAATTAACTTTTAGCTTGTTATCTGCCTTCGATTTCACTACCGATAGGCTTGCCGTCGAATTTTCTCTGACCAATAGGTACTTTGTATCCTACTTCTTTTCGCAGGATGCATCCCACCGGGCACTGCTCCATAGCTTTTGCCGCCATTTCTTCACTTAGATCTGCAGCAAGAGTTTTGTCTATGGTTATTATTGTTTTCCCGCCCCGTTTTGTAACAGCGAATACATGTTTGCCGTCAGCAGTAACTATATCTCTTACGCATCTGAGACACTGGACGCATCTGTTTCTGTCAAGGTATAGTTTTGGAGTATCGGGAATTACTGTTCTCAATGGCCAGAGATAGGGGAATCTGGGAACCATCATCTGATATCTGTAACCCAGGGCCTGAAGTTCACAGTTTCCGCTCTTTTCGCATGTGGGGCACATGTGGTTCCCTTCAACGAAAAGCATTTCAATAAGCTGCTTTCTCATGTCTTCGATTTCCGGAGTCATGTTGTCAACAAGCATTCCCTCCGCTACAGGGGTAGTACAGGCTGCCATGAATCTTCCGCCTACTTTTACTGTACAGATACGGCATGTTCCTGCCGGTTTAAGGCCGTCAAAATGACAGAGAACAGGAATGTAAACGCCGTTTGCCTTAGCTGCTTCAACTATAGTCTGTCCGCTTTTAGCAGTACATTCTTTTCCATCAATTTTAAATTTTATATCACTCATCTTAATGTCCCTCTACATTTGGTTTTCTACCGGCAGCCGCGCATGAGTCTTTAACAGCAGCGGCAAGATCAAATTCAGAAACAAAATCTTTACCCTTCTGAATTTTTTCTTCATACATTGGCCTGAAATTCTGAAGTGTTGTGTAGATGGGATTAGGTGATGTCTGGCCGAGACCGCATCTGCTCATGCTTCGGACAGTAACACACAACTCTTCCATTTCTTTAAGGTCAGCTTCTGTTCCGTGGCCATGCATAATTTTTTCAAGTTTATGAATAAGGAGCTGGTTGCCCGCACGACATGGTGTACACCATCCGCAGGATTCCTCTTCAAAAAATTCCATGAAATTGTGTACAACCTGGAATAGGTCTCTCTCCGGTCCTATAACTATTATTGAACCTCCGGTTGCAAGATCATCGAAGCAGATTCTCTGGCCGAATTTTGATTTGTCAACGCATGTACCGGAAGGGCCGCCCACCTGAACCGCTTTAGCTGTCCGTCCTTCACACTCTTCAAGAAGAGTCTGAATAGTTGTTCCGTATTCAACTTCATAAATTCCGGGTTTTTTACAGTCACCGGAAACGCTTAGAAGTTTGGTTCCCTTTGACTGGGCTGTACCCATTTTAGCGAACCATTCGCCGCCTTCAAGCATTATACGTGATGCTGCGCAGAAGCTTTCCACATTGTTTACAGATGTGGGTTTGCCCATATAACCCCTTTGTGCAGGGAATGGCGGTCTGTTACGGGGTTCACCTCTTTTTCCTTCTGCAGATTCGATCAATGCTGATTCTTCTCCGCAGACATAAGCGCCTGCTCCCATTTTTATCTTTATGTCAAAATTGAAACCCGCTTTCCCGCCGGCATTTTTTCCCAGTGTACCGGCCTGTCTCATCTTTGACAGAACATCTTCAAGATATTTTTTAAGGTACATATACTCTGCTCTCAGATAAAGGAGGCCTTCATCTGCGCCAACAGCGTATCCGGCAATTGCCATACCTTCAAACATCATTTCAGGTATTTCAGTGAATATTACCCTGTCTTTAAATGTACCGGGCTCACCTTCGTCACCGTTACAGACAATGTATTTTTTATCCCCTGGAGACTGTCTTGTATAGTCCCATTTCATACCTGTAGGGAAACCTGCACCACCTCTTCCCCTGAGGTTGGATATTTTCACCTCTTCGATTACGTCTTCCGGGCTCTTGGAAACAGCCTTTGCAAGGGCTGAGCCGGGCGTAAATGGGGCAAAAAGTACAGCGCCTTTTTTCTGAATATTGTTTTTAACCATAGCTTTTATCAGTTCGGACTGGTTTTTACCGTCGCCAAACTCTTTTACTATGTCTTTAGCAGCCTTGCCGGCCTTAATATCAGCTGCTATAGCTTTAACCTTGTCAGCAGTGAGGCTGGTAAATATAACTCCATTGATTATTGCTGCAGGTTCCTGGTCATTCATACCGATGTCAGCAGTATAGTGAAGTCCGACTTTACCATCAGATGATACTTCACCGAATTTGCAGTCCATTTCTTTTTCAAAAACTTTTGCTATTTCATAACAGCCCTTCATTACTGAAACAGCGCTGTTATTAAGATAAACAGAATATTTGCCTACCGGCTCTTTGGAAAAAAAATGGTAGAAGGTAACTACACCTTCGACATCAACAGAAGAGACATTCATCTCTCTGGCTATCTCTGCGATAGCCGCATCAGAAACCTGACCCAGCTCAGCCTGAACATCACGAATAACATCAAGCATTCTGCCAGGGTCTTTCTGATAATTGCTCGCACATTTTTTTACAACTTCAGACATATTACCCATAGGGCCCTCTTTGTTAAATAAATTTTGTATATTTTTTTTAAAAGATGCAAAATATAAAATATAAGGCGGGATGACCGAATGTGATCATCCCTGCAATTTATTTTATAGATTATAAATGCTTCTGAATCAGATAAGTTAAAATATTGAAATCACTTTAACTTAACTGATGGTAAGAAATAATCAGATTGCAGGTTAATTCATCAATCTTTAAATTATTTTTAATAAACACTGAACGTTATTCATTTATAACAAGAGTGTTATTTTAGTATAACAGATTTGTTACCTGTGGACAGAGCCTGCTCTGAGCCCGGAAAATATGAAATCCCACCTTTTGCCAGAGGCTGAGGTGTAAAAAAGTATGTATTTTGTATTATAATGTGGGAGATAAAGTCCGGGGTGAGCTGCAATATAGTCCCCGGATAGATTATGAATGTCATAGTAAAAAAGAACATGATGGAGATATTAAATTAAACTCTGATTCTTTTTAAGATTTCTCAAAATATTTTGGAAGTTCTACGGAAAAAACTGTCCCCTGATCAGGAACACTTTCAACAGAAATTTTTCCTTTATATATATCCTCAACTATTTTTCTTATAATAGAGAGACCCAGTCCGCTGCCGCTTATTTTCCTTGTTTTGTTATTTTTTATTCTTACAAATTCCTGGAAAAGACAGGGTATGTCCTCGTTGCTTATCCCTATCCCTGTATCAGATACAGTAATAGTTGCTTTATCCTGAAAATCTCTCAGGACACAGCGTACTTCTCCATTATCTTTATTGTATTTAACAGCATTTGAAATAAGATTATTGAATATAATCTCAAACTTTTCATTGTCTCCATTAAAAAAAACATGTTCCGGATCTGAATCTATTATAATATTAACATTTTTCTGAGCTGCCATGGGGGAAATTATCTCTTTTGAAGTATGGGCAATATCTGTTAAATTAATTTTTTTTCTGTCACTGGTTTTGCTGTCAGATTCAATCTTTGTAAGATCCAGAAGATCTGAGATAAGGAGGCGCATTCCTTTAATCCTTTCAAGAGAACGGTTAACCATATCATCATAATCCTCGATTTTTTCTCCTGCAATGCGGTCCTTCATTATTCTCAAATATCCCTCTATTGCGCTTAATGGCAGTTTGAGTTCATGCGAAAGAACTGACAGAAACTGATTGCGGATTTTTTTGTCCTCATTGTTGAGATTTTTAGTCATTCTCCGGAGGTAAAGATGTTTGGTTATACTTTCTATTGCGGTTTTCAGCTCCTGAGGAGTAAACGGTTTTGGTACAAAATTGTAGGCACCATTATCTGTAGCCTTAATTGCCAGGTCAAGTGACGCGTAAGATGTTATCATCATTACAGAGCAGTCTATCTGTTTATTGTTGATATGTTCAAGTACATCAATTCCGTAAATTCCTGGAAGTTTGTTATCAAGGAGAATGATATCCGCTCCCTCCCTGTCTATAATTTCAAGAGCTTCTTCTCCGGTACCTACCTCCCTTGTTTCAAAAGTAAATTCTTCTTCCAGAAAAGGGAATTTTACTGAATAACGGGAAAGAATACGGGTTATGCCGGAACAGATACCCGGCTCATCATCAACTATTAGAACTTTCAGCTTTGCCATTTTTATTTTCTTCTCGGAATTATTATTTTAAAATTTGTACCGGTGCAACCTTTCTCCGTGTCATTATTGGAATTGACCGATACATATCCTTTGTGCATTTTTATAATACCATATACCAGAGATAGCCCTAATCCTGTACCTTTACCTATTGGTTTAGTGGTAAAAAAAGGTGTAAAGAGTTTATCCATGTTTTCCTGTGATATGCCTGTCCCATTATCATCAAATGAAAATATCAGGTCATCGTCTATTTGAGATAAACTTATAGTAATAATTCCGCCTTCATCAGGGAGGGCTTCAATGGCATTCTTTTCAATATTTATCAGAACCTGCATCCACTGGTCAGGATCTATATCAGCCATTTTGTCAGACAGATCCGAGTTGAAAATAACCTTAACTGTTTCGGGTATGATTAATGAATTTATACTGTGCTTAACAAAATCTTCTATGTTTACTGTGGAGTAATTCATTTGGTTTTTGCGGGCAAAATTCAGAAGCCCGCCAACTATTTTTTTGCATCTCTCTGCCTGCTCTGCAATAAGTTTAAGATCTTCCGCAATCTGGTCATTAGATTTATGCTCTTCAAGGAGAATATTGCTGTACATTGTTATTATTCCAAGAGGATTATTAAGTTCATGTGCAATCCCCGCGGAAAGCTGACCCATTGTGGCAAGTTTTTCTGATTCAATTAATGACTGCTGCGCGGATGCAAGTTTATCATTTGTAAGGTTGAGCTCATCTATGTAATCATGAAGTTTATTTATAGTAAAGGGGAGGCACATCTCTGATTCAGCAAGGCCTACAATTATTGCCATTGCATGCTCTCTGCAGCTTTCATAACCGCATGCTCCGCAGTTAAGCTGGTCTTCCGGAGAGAATTTCCCCATACGCTGAAGAACCTGTTCAATTTCATTGTCTGATGGATGGGGATTTCTTCTGTCATCAGCTGAAAAGGTCCTCGAAAAATCAAAATCTTTATAATAGTTGAAACTCTTTTCCCATTCTTCCAGGTTAATTTTTTTAAGTTTCTCTTTTACATAGTTGCGGATATTTGCAGTTTTTGAAAAATGATTCTCCTCACTGGTCATTCCGGGCCCCATAATGCAGCCCTCACAGCATAGCAGCTCAAGGTGCCGTGTCGCAAGAGGGTCCTGACGGAATTCTTTAATAGCCTCCCTGAAGTTAATTTTTCCGGAAGCCACAAAAATATTCTCTTCGCAGATATCGTCTGTTTTTTTTACTGAAAGGAATTTCCCTCTTGATACAGGGAAAATAGCCGCCCTGTTACCTGGAGGGCCGTCGAAATCATCCGGTCCGGTATTTTCATGTGAAATTCCGTAAAGGTCAAATAGTTTCCTTAATTCAATAAAAGTCAGGACCACGTCAAGTTCGGCAGATTCGGCTTTTTTGGCAATACAGGGGCCTATAAATATAGTTTTACAATCTCCGCCATAGAGATCCCTGGCAACACGTGAAGTTGCAACCATGGGTGAAACAACCGGGGTGAGAGAAGAAACAAGGTCAGGATAGTAATATTTTACATAATAAACCACAGCAGGGCAGTCTGAAGATATTTCATGAGCTCCATTTTCATCTTTAAGGTTTTTTTCGTACTCGTGTGATACAAGGTCAGCACCGAATGCGACTTCCATAACATAATCGAATCCGAGTTTTTTCAGCATACCCGCCAGAATTCTGTAATCGCTTATTTCGGAAAACTCTGCCGGGAAACTGGGAGCAAGGCATGCTACTTTAACAGAATCGCTTTGCAGAATATTTAATGCATCTTCTGTTGTATCAAGAAAAACCTTGGCCTTCTGGCTGCAGACTCTTGTGCAGTTGCCGCAGCCTATGCATCTTGAAGCTATCACCTCGGCCTGGCCATTAATGATTTTAATGGCCTTTACGGGGCACTCCCTTACGCAGGTATAACATACCCTGCATCTGTCTTTTACAGTGAAAACAAGTTCACTGTGCACCCTTGTAGGCATAAAATAACATCCTTACAGTAGAGAAAATTAAAAAAAATATACTGAAATAATCCATATTTTTATGACAGTATTAATTAACTGATTTTTTAGTATAATAGCTGAATATCCCCATCGTGTCGGCTGAGAAGTACTGGAATAGTATATCCGGGAATATATTTTATATGAATAACTTCCTGATTTATGCATATTTTTGCAATAGAAAAAACAAATGAAAAATGATAAAAATTTTTTTATTTACAATTGGATTATACGGCTGCATAAAGTGAAAATTGAATAATTCTATTATAAACATATTATAAAGAGGCATTTGTATTGAAAGACTTAATTAACATATTTAATTATCAGCAGTTTC
>CAYYKZ010000139.1:0-7162 GCA_964468455.1 uncultured Leptospirales bacterium
GCGAAGAACTTTCACAATACATGGACATTTCCAAAATAGGCGCAATATTCACCAAAGGACTTTCTATTCAGCCAAGGAAAGGTAACCCGGGGAATAGAATTCATGAAACAGCCTCTGGCGTATTAAACTCAATAGGTCTGGAAAACGTGGGCCTGGAAGTGTTTCTGGATAAAAAACTTCCCTTTCTGCTTAAAAGCGGCGCAACAGCAATACCAAATGTGGCAGGACATTCAATTGAAGAGAATATTGAGTTATGCAGAGTCCTCTCTCAGACTGATGGAATTGATGCCATTGAACTGAATGTTTCCTGCCCCAATGTGAAGCATGGCGGAATCGCCTTTGGTACTGATATAAATGTTTTCACAGATCTGCTTGAACAGGCAAGAAAAGAAACCAGCTGCGCTCTGATTGTAAAGCTCTCCCCCAATGTAACTGATGTTACACAATTTGCAGTAAGGGCAGAGGAGATAGGGGCAGATGCTGTTTCCGCAATCAATACATTTCTCGGGATGAAAATAGATATTAACAAAAGAAAACCATACTTCAACAATAAGGTGGCGGGACTAAGCGGTCCGGCAATTAAACCCCTGGCCATACGGATAGTTTACCAGATTTTTTCCAAAATAAATATCCCCATTATCGGACTTGGCGGTATTGCTTCTCTTGATGACATGCTGGAATTTATGATGGCAGGAGCAAGCGCTGTTTCCGTAGGCACCATGAACATGGTGGAACCGGGAATTTCCTCAAAACTGGTGGAAGATCTTGAAATGTATATGAAAAAACATGAAATTGATTCAATAAATGAAATCATTGGTGCAGCACACTGATTATTTTTGCATTTCAGAAATGCGATTTTAAAAAAAGCTTATTCTTAATACCGGAGCAGAGATGAAATACTGGAATAAAACCTTAAAAGAAATGGATGAATATATGCCCGGAGAACAGCCGGCTAATATTGATGAGTTCATAAAATTAAACACAAACGAGAATCCTTTCCCTCCATCTGACCCTGTTTTAAAAGCTATAAACAGCGCTATAAACGGCAACCTCCGGAGATACCCTGATTCTAAAGCTTCCGCAGTGCGGGAAATATTTGCTACAGAGAATGGAGTATCCAGTGAAAATGTATTTGTCGGAAACGGCTCTGATGAAATTTTTACCCTCATCTTCAGGGGATTTATAGAAAAAGAAGGAATTGCAGCTTTTCCCTACCCCTCATATTCACTTTATGATACACTGGCCCAGGGAAATGGTGTAAAATATGAGAAAATTAACCTTGATGAAAACCTGAACCTGGATCTCAATAAATTCCTGGAAAAAAAATACGATCTTGTAATAATTGCAAATCCCAACAACCCCACAGGCACATATACGGAAATTTCTGAGATCAGAAAATTTCTTCAGTCTTACGAGGGACTCCTGGTAGTTGATGAAGCATACATCGATTTTTACGGAGGATCTGCAATTGACCTGATCAATGAATACGACAATGTTATTATAACAAGATCCTTTTCCAAATCCTATTCACTTGCAGGATTGCGGGTTGGACTGGCTATTGCATGCAAAGATATCATAAGAGGATTATTTAAAATAAAAGATTCCTATAACATTGACACTCTCGCACTTGCCGGAGCTGAGGCAGCACTTCTTGATACAAAAAGCTTTAATTATAACATAAGAATGCTCAACAGCAACAAGGAATATCTGGAGGAAAGACTTGAGAGTATGGGATTTTACATTGTTCCATCAAAAGCTAATTTTCTTTTTGTTAAACACAACAGCACTGACTCTAAAATAATTTTTGAAAAGCTGAAAGAACACCAAATACTGGTACGTTATTTCAACGGGCCGATACAATCGGAATATATCCGGATAACAGTAGGAACAATGATGGAAATTAAAAAATTATGTTCAACACTGGAATCTATATTGGCAGAAGTATAATTTTCCCCTCTGTATTGGTGATAGTACTTCGCTGATACATTTCATTTATTGTAATTTTCGACTCCCTTGCCAGGAGCATATCCTCTTTATTTATCCAGATATTGACCTGCTGTTTTAATGGGCCCTCTTTCCATTTAAATCCAATAACAAGGCCGGCAATTTCTCTCTCATTAAAAATTCTTTTATATTTTAAAAACTCACCCATAATTACCGGGACATTATCCTTTATAAGAGAAGTTGCGAATCTGCCGTAATCAAAATTATTATCCTTAAGAACTTCCATATCAAATCCCAGATAAAGCCTGTCAGTTCTGTTTGATTTCTTATCAAAATAAAAACCTGCACTGCGCCTTGAAATATCAAATTCATAATTTTCTGTTAATGAAACAATAACTGAGATAATTTCCTTTTCATATTTCTCCTGATAATAGGCGCCATTAGTGGAATAAGATTTAATATCAACAAGATAAAAGAAATAACTGTCTTTAACTTCCTCATTTACTGTGGGTGTGTTATCATCATCTTTAATCTGATTTTCTCCTGAAGCGCATGAAGAAAAAACAGACAAAACCATTAGAAAAGAAATAAAAAAAACATTAGTGCCTATTAAAAATCTGATATTCATAAACCACCTTCAGGTTCTACATTTTCATAAATTCAAAATATTTTTCTATTTCAGGCGGGTAATTCCCTGCATCATCCTGATATTTTTTAAACTTTCTTTCATAAGCTGCAATATCCCTGGCATTAACATTCTTGTAACGGTTGGCATATTTACTGAAGGCAGGCATGCTTTCGAGCTGTTCCCGTATTTCAGCCCTGAAGGGAATATGCTTAAAAAACATCTCCCTTACAACATTATTCAGCTTCATTATCCCTTCTTTCTCGTAGCCGACCCACATTACATAATCATCTGCAAAACGGTCCCGGTTTGTACGAAGGCTTTTAAAACGCACTGCAATTTTCTCTTTAGCCTCCTGAGATAATTTTGAATTCTTTTTATATGTATTAACATAATCAAAATATTCACCTGTAATTCCGCCTTCAATAGGATCAGCCCACATAGCCCCTTTAATTGATCTGTTAAGTTCCCACCTGAAGCAGGCAAAGGAGTGCATTAAACTTTTTTCAAGATCCCCCATAAAAAAAGCGGGCACCACTATTCTTCCCCTGGAGCGTTTATTATTTCCTGTCATCTCCTGCCACAACAAAGTTTTAGTACCATAAATAGGAAGAATTATTATATATGGAAGAATATTTTCCTTTATTATTTCTCTGGCAGCTCCCATTTTCAATACAGTTTCTCTGTGAAATAATGAAAAATCTATATCCAGAATTTTTTTTGTAATCTCTGTTAAACTTCCTTTAGACTGATATAAATTCTTAAGGCTCCCCTTCATTATTTCTGAAGTAAGAATAGGAAAAGCTGTTGCTGTACCGCCGGAACAGACAGCTGCAGTACTTGCCAGCCTCTGTTCTATTTCATGAAGAGTTTTATTAAGATTCTCTTCATTATCATCATTATCCCTTTTATGCTTATCTGCATTTTTGTCCTTTCTCTGATATTTATCCTGTTCTCTCAAAAAGGCTTCATAAGACAATCCCATTTCAGTAATACTCGGTTCCTCATCACCTGAATAAATTCTTGATAAAAACTCATATTCAGTAACAACGGGGATTTCTCCGGTTCTTTCTCTCATTCGGGCAAGATCATTAAGCTCAATAACCTGTGAGGGCTCAAGCATTTCATCATCAAGAAATCCGTAATTAAGCATTAGCCTCACAGCCTTAGGAACGGAAGATTCAATTTTTGTCCTTACAAAAACCTGCTTATAAAGATCCCAGTAGAGCTGGGAAATAAAACGCCTCACCTTTCTTCCGTCAGATTCGGTGTTAAAGGGATTTTTCATTGTTTTAAACTCATTAAGGAGTTTCAGCATTCTATTCTGAAATTCCTTTTCTATCATGGAAAATTCAAATATCTGATAAATAGATTTCTGAAGTCCGGTACTTATCACAGAAGGGGCGGATGGAGCCTCGTCACTCCTTTCGGGAGAATCTGGAACAGTCGCAGCCGGGGCAGATGATGCCATGGCACCTGCTGCATTAATAGAATTAATCAGGTCGGAAAATCCGGGTTTTTCCTTCAGCGATTTACCGGAAAGGTCGGAATATAATTCATCAATTTTTTCAAAAAGTTTTTTCAGGTTTGCAGAAAAATCGGACTGTAATCTGCCTGAAGACTCCCAATCCCTGAGACCACCCTTCCCTGAAAAATAGGAACTCCAGCTTTCCGGCCCTTCAAAAAATTCATCACTCTTAAGATTTATTTTTTCAACAATATCGTAAATATTACCCAGAACTGCATTTACAGAGTCTGTAATAACAGAAAACATGGACACAGGCACAGTAACATCACCTTTAAAAAGATGAGCAATAACCTGAGGATTAGCCTTCAGCAGGCTTTTCACAAGATCAAGATACTCTTTACCTATAACATCGTAAATGAGTTTCTCGCTGTAATTTTTCTTAAGCAGTTTACTCTTATCTTCCACAATAAAATCTATACCCGCCTGGGGCGGCATACTTCCCGAAGAGGAGGAAAATAAATCATAAATAATCTGAGAACCGGAGTTGATTCTTTCCGGTCCGTTGTTGGAAGATAACTGATGATATAAAAGCATAAGATTATCATCAACCTGACACATCCTTGTATAGATGCTGACTGCCTTTTTCAGATTATTCTGAGACTGCAGAAAAATATTAAAAAGCTGCCTCAGCATATTAATCGAACCCGGCACATCTCTTTGAGCTATGCCGTTAAATCCCTCAGCAGACAATGGATATTCAATAATTTTAGATGGGGCTATTGCTCTTACTGAATTATTAAAAGGGGATGTAAGGAGATCGGAAAACCCCATAAGCATAGACTTCCCTTTGAGGGTGCCGACTCTTAAAGATTTATCAATTATAATTTCATCATCAAGGCCTGTATATTCCCTGGGGGCAGAAAGAATTTCAAGTTCCCCCTCAGCCATGACATATATTCTTTCAGGAATTCCCCCCTGCACAAACAGTACATCGCCTATTTTAAGTGATCTGCTTTCAGGCATTTCCCGGAGCCCCCTGGATTGTATCGAAATTTATAAAATAAATGTGATTATAAATGATTACACGGAGTTTTACAATAAAAAAATAAATACATCTCTATTTAATTAGCAACTGATCATATATTAATGGAAAAATCACTCTCATCTGCTCCGTAGACACGGATGAGAACAGTTTTACCCCCCTTTTCTGATCAGCTAAACTTCTTTATTTTTAATATTATCAAGATATTCATCCCATTCAACAGGAAGCATATATTTTTTTTTATTATTACATTCCTTGCAGGCTGGAACAAGATTGTTTTTTTCAGACTTCCCGCCGCGGGACAGGGGTATTTTATGATCCATTGTAAGTTCAGAAGACTTAAATTCTTTACCGCAATAATAGCATTTCCCTTCAGAGGTTTTAGACCTCCACCATGAAGTGTTCCTTAAATCCCTGGCTTTCTGTTTTTCCTGAAGCAGAACTATCTCTGAATCATAAAAAGAGGGAGTTTCTTTTATTTTATCTCTTCTTTCTCTCTTCCGATTAATGTTACGTTCTTTATATGTCATTTTCACCACTCAAAGGTATCCGTACTTTCAATCCTCTGGCCATTTATGAAAGCTGCCCCATCCATTATCTTCCGGTTTTCAGGCTGAATCTCAAGAATCTCCAGAATTCCATTACCGGTTCCCGCCAGAAGCCTTTTCTTCTGGTACCTGAAAAGTTCGCCGGTACCCGGCATATAACCCGGATCTTCATTAAAAAGTGCTGTTTTCCAAATTTTTATATTTTTCCCTCTGAATGTTGTCCATGCAGCAGGTTTCGGGTTAAGCCCGCGCACAAGATTATGGATACTCCAGGCGTCATTCTGCCAGTTTATACAGGCAGTTAACCTGTCAATTTTCCCGCAATAAGTTGCTTCGTCATGATTCTGCTTAATTTTTTCCGCTTTACCTGACGCAAGAAGTTCAACTGCCCTTATAAGAAGGTCTGCACCCATGGGGAGAATTTTTTCATAGAGCTCACCAGCTGTAACATTACTGTCCAGAGGGAAACTTTCCTGAAGAACAATATCTCCGGCATCAAGTTCTTTATTAATCATCTGAACTGTGATACCGCTCATCTTTTCACCATTAATTAAGGCCCATTGCACAGGTGCAGCACCTCTGTACTTTGGAAGAAGGGAGGGATGCAGATTAATTGTACCAAGTCGGGGAGCGTTAAAAACATTCTCCGGTATTAGCTTGCCGTATGCTACAACTACAAATATATCCGCATTGAATGACTCTATTGCTTTTAAAAACTCCGGGTCTTTTAATGAAGCAGGCTGTAAAACAGGAATATCCATACAGCAGGCTGTTTCCTTTGCAGCACAGGACTGAATTCCCCTGTTTCTGCCGCACTCCTTATCCTCAGGAGACACAAGAAAGGCTATTTCAAATTTTTCACACAATTTTTCCAGTGAATATGATGCAATATCAGGTGTTCCAAAAAAACCTATCTTAATCATCTGTTCATCTTCTTTATCCGTTTTAGTTCAGACCTCAATTCATCTCTCCTGTATTTTTCAATTCTGTCAATAAAAACTATACCGTCAAGATGATCCATTTCATGCTGCAGAACCCTGGCTATTAAACCATCTGCCTCAAACTCAACCTCTTTCCCGTCCCGATTATACCCGGATATCAGAATACCCGAAGGCCTTATTACTTCTGCATTTATACCGGGCAGAGAAAGACAGCCCTCATCAAAAGGTTCTGTTGCATCAGATTTTTCCTTTATTACAGGGTTTACCAGGGCCATTTTAGTGCCAGGCCCCTCCCCTGTATCCACAACAATTATTCTTTTACCAAGATCAATCTGAGGCGCAGCAAGACCTATACCTATTTCCCTATGCATAATCTTAAACATTTCATCTATAAGAGAAGCAACAGCGCCGTCTATATTATCAACTGCCTCAGCAACACTGGCAAGTGTTTCATTTCCATAATATACAAGTTTATATGACATCAGCAAACCTCTTTAATCAGCAAAGTGATATTTCAATTGAACCTAAAGGGAAATAAAATTAATCCCCTTTCATTAATATATCATTTCAGCGGTATTTCCGGAAGAAAATTAT
>CAYYKZ010000140.1:0-7149 GCA_964468455.1 uncultured Leptospirales bacterium
TGCCTGCAGTTAAGGGGCTTAATATTTCCTATACCGGATCTTCAAAAAGTTTCCAATTTATAAACGGTAATTTATGGAGCGGAATTATTCTTCATTTTTCAATATATGCCGAAAATAGCGGGGTTTATAAAATTCCTCCCTTTGTTATAGAGGCGGGCGGAGAGAAACTGTCAACTTCTGAAATGGTACTGACTGTCAGGAAAGGTGAGCCTGCGGAGAAAAGAAGCAAAGTTTTTTATCTCAGAGGAGATGTTGAGTTATCATCTTCCCGTACTCTAACTGGTGAACCGGTTGTAATGAGATATTATATACTTTTTTCAGGGGATCGTGCTGTACGTATTGACGCTTTCAGCCAGCAGCCTGAAATAAATGGTTTTATTCTCACAGACATTGATGAGCAGATCCCTCCTTCTTTTGAAGTTGTGGAGGGGGTGGAGTATGAAAAAATTCATGCAGGTACATTCCTTTTAACTCCTTCAGGCCCGGGTGATTATTCTGCAGGGGGAGGGAGCCTTGTAGTAACTATTGATGGCGGAAGGGGATTCTTTTCATTCCCGGATCAGAAACAGCTTAAGATGCCCCGAAGGCAGATAAAGGTAATGCCCCTGCCTGTTAAGGGAGCGCCATCCGGTTTTAGAGGTGCCATTGGAGATTTTACAATGGAAAAGGGATTAATAAATGGGGAAACTGACCAGTATGAAGAGATTGTTTTCAATATTTCTGTGGAGGGTAAGGGAAATTTTCTTTCACTGCATCAGCCCGTTGTTAACGGATTTGACGGAGCTAAAGTTTCAATTGCTGATGAAGCCCCGGTATTCTATCTTAGTGAAAATATCCCTGAGGGAAGAAAACAGTTTAAGGTCACAATAGTACCTGAAAATTCCGGAGAGATTACCGGATATTTTTCTCTTCCATATTACGATCCCTACTCTGGTGAATATAAAGTTCTTAAGAGCGAACCTGTGAATATCAGCGTCAGAAAAAGTGCTGTTTCTGATGAGAAAGATGTGATCATTAACAGTGAGAAAAAATCTGATATCTCTATTTCAGGTTATGCTGCAATTGGCGGATTGGTTTTATTATGTATTGGCGCTTTAATCTATCTTTTTATAAGAGATAAAAAGATAAGCTCTAAGATAAATGGTCACGAAGAAAATAATAGAAACAATAAACGTGAGAAAAAGGAATCAGAAAAAATCACAGTAAAAGAAAATCTTCTTTCTGAGCTTAAATTGTGCCTTCACAGAAATGAAGCAGATAAATTTTTAAGAACTGCTGAAAAGATAGCTGATCTTATTGATTCACGGGAGAAAAGGAACAGTGAAATATATCAGATAAAAGAGAAAATCAATTTATGCAGATATGGAGGAGCGTCATTATCCTCTGATGAAATGAAAGTAATGGCTGGAACTCTTGAAAAGGAATTCAGCGGTTCAGGAAAATGATTTAGCTTTCTGCCATAAATTTTCCATTTCTTCAAGTGACATTTTATCAAGGCTGCGGCTCTCTCTGGCAGATTCCTTTTCAATATACCTGAAGCGGTTTATAAATTTATCTATTGTTTTTCTAAGTGCGTCTTCGGCATCTATTCCGGAAAGACGCATAACATTTATAATGCTGAAAAGCACATCCCCCGCCTCTTCGGTAATTCGGGTTTTGTCTTCATTCTTCAATGCTTCGCGAAATTCACCAATCTCTTCATCAATTTTTGCTGCAGCATCTTCTGCCTTTTCCCAGTCAAAACCTATGTGTGATACTTTCTCCTGCACCCTGTATGCCTTTACCAGAGCAGGAAGTTGATTGGGTATTCCGTCCAGAATAGATTCTCTTTCTGTTTTTTCGGTTTTTTTTATCTCCTCCCATCTTGCCTTAACTTTGTCGGAGTCTGTTATATTCTCATCACCAAATACATGGGGATGTCTTCGTATAAGTTTTGAAGATATTTCTTCAGCTACATCATCAATGTCAAAGAGATTAAGCTCGGAAGCTATCTGCGCGTGAGCGTATACCTGATAAAGCAGGTCTCCCAGCTCTTCCTTGAGATTTTCTGTATTATTACTGTCTATTGCGTCATATACTTCATAGGCTTCTTCAATAAGGTAAGGTTTTAATGATGAAAATGTCTGTTTTTTGTCCCATGCACAGCCGTTTTCTGAACGTAGAACGGATGCTATATCCCGCAGTTTATATAAAGGCTTTTTATTATGGGGCATACTACTTAACTCCGAAATATTTTTTCTGTTCTTTTACATTTGATGAAGGTTTTCTGCCGTAATTATGACCTGGCCAGATAACTGTATTATCAGGAAGTGATAAAATCTTGTCAATAATCGATTTTACAAGTTCTTTCTGCGAACCGCCGGGAAGATCTGTTCTTCCAACGCCTTCAGTAAAAAGTGTATCACCGGTAAAAATATTACCATCTGCATAGAGAGATATACAGCCGGCAGTATGCCCGGGAGTATGTATAACTTTAATAGTTGTGGTGCCCAGTTTTATAATATCATTATGTTTAAGAAGCAGAATTTTTTTGTTTCCCGGATTACTGAAAGGAGCTGCATAATCCTTTGAAAAAGATCTGAGATGAGAGAAATCGGATTCATGGATAAGGAGTTGTGCCTTTGTGTTTTTCAGCATATAATCATTTCCAGATGTATGGTCATAATGTCCGTGTGTATTTACTATGTACTTTACCTTTGCAGAATGTCTGTTGATTTTTTCATTGATACGGTCAAAATCACCGGCAGGGTCAATAAGAATAGCTTCACCGGTTTTTTTATCAGCAACCAGATAGCAGAAAACAGCCATGCCTGTAACAAGAATCTGTTCTATTATCATGAACCCTCCTTTTTATTTTTTCTCCACAATTATTTCTATCCCGGGATTTGAAGTCCCATATTCACCTTTAATTGATGGTACAACACATGTCTCAAGAAATTTATATCTTTTAAAAGGATCACTTGCCGGAATATTTTTATAAAGTGTAATCTGCTGCATATGCATTGGACCCATTGGGAATACTGCAGCACCGCCAGGCTTAAGCAGATTAAGAACAGAATAGGGGCTATGCATACATCCTGAATATATAATGACTCCATCGAAGGAACCTGTATTATCATCAAGCTCGCTGCAGTCCCCGGCAAAAAATTTTGTATTAAAGAAGCCATTATCAAGCAGCCGTTTTTTTGCCTCTTTTGCAAGATTTTCGTTAAAATCAATAGAAACAACCCGGGCTGACATTGACGCAAGAAGAGCTGTTGAATATCCTGATCCTGTACCTATTTCAAGGATGTCCCACTGTTTTGCCGGATTAAGATAGTTAAGCATCTTTGCAAGTATTTCCACATTATCGCTTTTTTCACCATATCCAACAGGTACAGGATCAAAGCTCCATATCTGTTTTTTAAAAAAAGGATCAAAAAAAAGGGATCTGTCCACTGATTCAAATGCGGATAGTACCTTTTTCGAAATTTTAAGCGACTTTATCTGCTTTATAAATTCAGGTTTATTTTTTGACATTTTGGAAATTCCTATTCGATTAGCTGTATCAGGTATGTGAGGAAAAAGTCGGAAATTAATATTACCATGGATGATCTGACAACAGCCTGAATTGTAGATTTACCCACACCTTCAGCTCCGCCAATTGTGTTGAAACCGCTATAGCAGGCAATAACCGCTATTTCTATGCCAAAAAAAACAGATTTGGCTAAGCCTGAAATAAAATCCGCCATTACAATATTCTGGAGAATATTAGTGACATATATTTCAGGAGTTATGCTCAGAGAAAGGTATGCTACAAGTGCTCCCCCCATGACTCCTACAATATCTGCAAGAACTGTAAGTAGAGGCGTCATTACAAGGCATGCAAGGAATCTGGGTACAGAAAGGTATTGTACAGGATTGGCGGAGAGTGTCTGTAATGCATCAATCTGCTCAGTTACCTTCATTGTCCCTATTTCTGCAGCCATTGCAGATCCCACTCTTCCTGCTAAAAGGAGAGCAGTTAAAACAGGGCAGAGTTCCCTGAACATTGCTATTGTAACAGCACTTCCTATAAAAACAGAAGATCCTGCCATAAGGGCATCCATGGCTTTCCCTATCTGAAGGGCCATAACCATGCCTGTAAAAAAAAGGGTTATGGACGTTACAGGAAGGGATCTGTAGCCTATCTCAAGCATCTGGTTAATTATGTTTCTGCCGTCAAAGGGCGGAGTGAATGTCCATGCCACAGTCTCTTTCATGAAAATAAAATGTCCGCCCAGAGATTCAAGAAAACTGACAATGGTATTTTCTGACTTAATTGAGCTCATCAGCAGGACTTGCCTCCTCGTAAGAGTGAGCTACTTCAAGATTAGCAAATTTAGTATATTTGTCCCAGAAACGGAGATCCACATCACCGATAGGGCCGTTTCTCTGCTTTGCGACAATAACAGATGCAATACCTTTTTTTTCACTATCTTTTTTTACCCGTTCCTCCCTGTAGAGAAACATTACAACATCCGCATCCTGTTCTATGGAACCTGATTCACGGAGGTCAGATAGAGTAGGTATCTGATCAGCTCTTGATTCAACAGCTCTTGAAAGCTGTGACATAGCCATAACAGGAACGTTCAGTTCCCGTGCAAGCTGTTTAAGCATCCTTGAAATTTCTGCAATCTGCAGGTGTCTGTCAACCCTGGAAACACTTGATACGAGCTGGAGGTAGTCGACTATAACCATTCCAAGCGGGACTTTTTGAGCAAGTCTACGCGCCTTTGCCCTGAGTTCCATTATATTAACAGAGGGACTGTCATCAATGTAGATAGGAGCTTTCCCCAGTTTTGCTGATACATTTACAATTTTTTTCAGTTCCTCTGAGCTGATATGTCCGGTTCTGACTTTTTGAGAATCTATCATTGATTCTACGCATATCATTCTTAAGGCAAGCTGTGTTGCCGGCATTTCAAGTGAAAAATAAAGCACAGGTTTATTCTGCTTAATCGCTATATTGTTAAGAATATTAAGTCCGAAAGCGGTCTTACCCATACCAGGTCTTGCTGCAAGAATAAGAAGTTCTGAACCGTGAAATCCTGTAAGCATCTCATCGAGAAGAGTGAAACCGCTGGCTATACCTGTTACTACCTGTTTTGTTCTGTGCCAGGTGTCAATTTCATCAAGAGTCAGGTTCATTACACTTGTAATGTCTTTATAGTCAGATGTAATTCTCTGCTCTGTTACACTGAATATATCACGCTCAACTTCATCCATTACTTCTTCGGTATCAACAGCTCTGTTGAAACATTTCTCAATGGAGTTAGCTGCAACTTCTATAAGTTTTCTGCGAAGGCTTAGTTCCTTAACCCTATTTGCATAGACTTCAGCGTTGGCAGATGTTGAAGATGCCTGATACAGATCAGCAAGAGAAGGGTTCCCCCCTATACGTTCAAGCATATTCTTGTCAATAAGACGCTGCCTGAGCGTAGTAAGGTCAATGGGGAGGGACTTGCGCTCAAGGTCAATTATTGATTCGTAAATAATTTTATGCTTTTCCAGATAAAAATCCTCCGGCTGGAGGATTTCAGTTACTCTGAGAAGAGCTTCCCTGTTGAGGAGCGCAGAGGCTATACAGGCAACTTCAGTATCAATGTCCTGTGGCGGAAGCCTGTCTATACTCATAATTACTCCTTAACAACAGATACCTTTATTACAGCGTTAAGTCCTTCTTCAAGCTTTATTGTTATTTCAAATTCCCCTTCCTGCTTAATAGGCGCATCGAGTTGAATTTTTCTTTTGTCTATTTCAAAGCCTTTTTCTTTAATTTTTTCAGCAATATCCATAGATGTAACAGATCCGAAGAGTTTACCTTCTTCTCCTACCTGTGCGCCTATGGTGATTTCTATACCATTAAGGCCTTCAGCAATTACTTCGCTTGCTTTTTTTCTTTTTTCTTTTTTAATCCTGATAAGTTTCTTCTGGTGTTCAATTGCTTTTTTGCTTGATTCATTAGCCAGAAGCACAAGCCTTTTAGGCAGAAGGTAGTTTCTCGCGTAACCGTCTGCTACTTCTTTAATATCTCCAGCATCGCCAAGGTTTGGTATGTCTTTCTGAAGTATAACTTTCATTGTTTACTCCTTTTTATTTCGTTCTTTTCAGGGGTCAGTTTTCTGAAATCTGCCCAGAGATCAAGAGTTCCTATCCCTGTTAATAGTATTGAGACAAATGTGAATGCCGGCATACCCAGCATCATAAGTGATACAACCAGAAGAGGGAGAAGAAACACGGGCAATCCCTTTCTGATGAGAAAAAACTTTGCTATCCCAAGAGCCTGAATCGCGTATAATATTGAAAGCATAAGCGCGATATTCAGTGAAACAATATTTATCAGCGGGAAGAGGCCACTGTCAAGAATTAAAAAGAAAGCCCAGGAACCTATGAAAAGAAAGATTAAATAATCGTTCATTCTGTAGTATTCCAGGGATGCCATTCTTTCTCCATCTTTTTTCAGAAAAAATTTTTTCAGAAAAAAGAAGCTTAATGAACCAATCATAAGGCTATACAGAAATGATATTATAGGGAGCATGTCCCTGGCAAACTGCAGCCATTTTCTGTCTTTCAATACTTCCAGAGTCTGCTGGAAGTCGCCTTTAATTTTTTCCCTGTTTTCAACAGGAGTATTGTACTCCTGAAAAATATTTTCCAGTTCAGGTTCAGCCTCTTCCATTTTCTGAATAAGGTTTTGTCCTGAAACTGCTACCATATCATAATTATGTATGCTCTTAATAAGGTAATAATTACCTGTAAAAAGAGCTGCAAAGACCATTGCAGACACAGTCAGATAAATATCGAGCCCTTTGCTTTTTTTTAAACAGTACCCCCCGGTTACTCCAAAGGTCAGGGGTACTATAAATACCGAAAGACTTGAAGCGTATTCCGGGAAAAATACCGGAATAAAGGCAGCAGGTAAAAAAATAATAATACCTGCTATACCCAGTCTGTAAATTATCAGTACCGAACTAATAGCCAGAAGAACGGCACTTATAAGCAGTAATAAATTCAAGACCTACTGTTCAACAAAGGGGATAAGAGCTATTATTCTTGCCCTTTTAATGGCAATTGCTACCCCTCTCTGATGTTTAGCGCAGGTACCTGTTACTCTTCTGGGTAAAATTT
>CAYYKZ010000141.1:0-3043 GCA_964468455.1 uncultured Leptospirales bacterium
AGTTCTTAGCGAACATGTCTCATGAGGTGCGCACACCCATGAACACCATTGTGGGGTATACCGAGCTTATGCTTATGGAAGACCCCGATGATGCTCACAGGGAATATCTTGAAATTATAAAGGAGAGCGGTGAACTTCTTCTGGGTATAATGGACGATATTATTGATGTATCAAAGGTTGAAATAGGAGAAATAAGTATCAATTATTCTTTTGTGGATATCGAGGCCCTTTTCAGATCACTTAAGAAAGATATGGATCTTCTTGCTGCGCGCAGCGGTAAAAAAATTGAAATAAAATATTCAATAGATGAAAATTGCAGATCAGCTTTTTATTGTGACCCCATGCGTTTAAAGCAGATTCTGCTGAACCTTATACACAATGGAGTAAAATATACTGATGATGGTTATGTGGAATATGGTGTAAAGCAGACAGATGATAAATGGTTGGAATTCTATGTGCGTGATACTGGTAAGGGTATTGAGGATAAGGATCGTCTTAAAATATTTGAGAAGTTTTATCAGTGCGGAAGAAAGGATATTGATAATCCTCCAGGTGTCGGGCTTGGGCTTTCTATAACCAGACAGCTTGTAGAGCTGCTTGGGGGACGCATAAATCTTGTTTCATCCACTACCGGCTCAGGAAAGGGGACTGTTTTTTACGTGACCCTGCCATGCGCTCTGGAAAAGAAACCGGCGAATATTGATGCTCACGAATATGCAAAGAAATCCAAAGCAGAGTATCATGATGAGTATACAGTACTGGTGGTTGAAGATAATACTGTCAACCAGACCCTGATGAAGCGAATACTGAATAAATTCGGGCTTTCCTGTTTAATAGCAGAAAGCTCATTGAAAGCCATTGAAGTACTAAAGGGTAGCATTAAAATTGATCTTGTATTCATGGATCTTTACCTCCCTGATCTGAACGGTTTTGAAGCCCTTAAGCTTATAAACAGAATGAAAGGCGAGGGTGCTCTTTCGGGGCAGGTCCCTGTAATAGCCCTTACTGCTGCTTCAATGACCGAGGACAGGGAAAAATGCATCAGGGAGGGCTTTGACGATTACCTGGCCAAGCCGGTAAATATTGACCTGCTCCAGGGAATTCTTTATAAATATTTAATGGGAAACTGAATTATTTTTTTACCCTGAAAACCTTTTTCAGGTATTCCAGGAATGCGGGATCGTCGCACATTACCTTTTCAGTGTCATCGCTAATCTTGGCAACAGGATAATCGTTGCATCTGCTCATCTTCATAACAATGCTTAAAGGTTTAACACCTGGAAAATCATTTGTAAGGTTTGTGCCGATTCCGAAAGAGGTATTGATTTTCCCATTAAATTCTTCTGCCAGCATTTCAATTTTGTTGAAATCCAGGCTGTTGCTGAAAACTATTGTTTTTGTTAAAGGGTCTATTCCCAGGTTTTTATAGTGGTTTATTATTTTGTAGCCGAACTCAACCGGGTCTCCGCTGTCATGCCGTACCCCGTCATATAGTTTAGCAAAGTAAAGGTCAAAGTCATTGAGAAAAGCGTCAATCCCTATTGTATCAGTAAGTGCAATCCCCAGGTCTCCTCTGTATTCATCAGTCCATTTCTGAAGCATGTGTTTCTGGCTCAGGTGAAGCTTCACTCCAACAGCCTGTCCCGCCATTATCCATTCATGCGCCATTGTTCCTATAGGCTTGAGGCTGTATTTTCTGGCCAGAAAAACATTGGAGGTTCCTGTGAAATTTTTAGGATCAAGTGTATTTTTAAGATAGCTTACCACTTCCTCGTGCCATTTAAAGGAATGCCGTCTCCTTGTCCCGAAATCCGCAAATTTAATAATATGGCTGTTTTTTCGGATTATGGAAATTTTTTTATCTAATTCATCCCGTGCCCCCTTATAATCGGGGCTTGACAGCATATTTCTGAAATATATCTCATTCACAATTGCAAGAACAGGAACTTCAAAGAGTATTGTAAGGAGCCAGCTCCCTTTTACATTAATGTTAAGGGTCCCATCTGGTGAAATTCCCGGAATAACATGGTCTCTGTTTAATTTAAAGAGACTTAAGAAGTCAATAAAGTCTTTTTTAAAAAAGGGGATTCCTCTTAGATAGTCAAGCTCATCATTGGAGAACTGAAGTGAGCACAGGTTATTCAGCTCATTTTTTATTTCATCAATATAGCTGGAAAAATCAATTCCCGGTGTACGGCAGTTAAAGGTATATTCAACATCAATATCTGCAAAATGATGGAGAACCCCCTGCATCATTGTAAATTTATAAAAATCATTATCAAGAAGGCTTGTTATAATCATATCTGGATATCGTCCTGCTTATTAAAGGAGTTCCAGCCGGTCAGTGACTATTATACCGGCTTTTTTCATTTCATCAATTGCTTTCTCTATGGTATCATCTGCAATGCCCCTGCATGCTTCCAGGTTGACAATAACGTTGAATCCTGCTTTTTTCAGCTGCAGCGCGGTGTTTTTAACACAGTAATCTGTAGCAAGACCGCCTGCAATTATGTTTTCAATACCACGTGATTTTAAAAATTCAATTACCCCTGTGGACATTTTCTCTTCAAGGTCGTGATAGCATGCGCCATAGGGGTGCATATCCCTTTCCATTCCCTTCCATACAAAAAAGTCATATTCAGAAGGATGGGGCAATGAATCCAGAAGTTCAGCCCCATCTGTTCCGGCAATGCAGTGGGCATTCCAGCGTATATCTACATTTTTTCCTTCAACCGGTGAAAACTGAGGGTTTTTTTCATTCGCAATCCATACCGCATCCATTGAGTGCCAGTCCTTTGATCCGATTCTTATGGAGCCGTATCGGGACTGTCTGTTAAGCGCTTCAGCAATAAGATCTCCTTCCGGTACAGGTAGTTCTTCCGGGCAAAGGGGAGTGAATCCCTTCTGGGCATCTATATCAAATGAAGCTGTTTTTTTAATATCCGGAAGCATAGTATTCTCCTGTGTTTTAAATAATTAAACTTCAGCCTTGTTTCGTCAATTCTTGTATATTAAAAATTAAAAAAAGTTCGGATATCTGATG
>CAYYKZ010000141.1:3053-7136 GCA_964468455.1 uncultured Leptospirales bacterium
ATGTCAAATGATGCTGTTTTTTTAATTTCCGGAAGCATATTATTCTCCTTTTTTTTAGAAATAATTAGATTTCAGTGTTGATGCGTTAATTCTTTCTGGTTAAAAATTAAAAAAAGTTCGGATATCTGATGTTTTTGCTAATAAATTCTTTACATTCTAAATCTCTTTTTTAAAGTATGTTATTCATTCTTCATAATATTCTCTTTTTTGTACATGAATTTTAGATTTTAATTTGTAAAATTTCAAATTTAATAAAAAAATATTGACTTTATATTTATTAGGAATAGTTATTAATAAAAGCAGAGGTTACCATGAATGATACAATGAAGTACAGAAAAAGCAGACAAAGAGACAGAATTCTTGAAATTCTTCATGGCACTAAATCTCATCCCACTGCAGATTCCATATATATTGAACTTAAATCGGAATTCCCCGACCTAAGCCTTGGTAATGTTTACAGAAACCTTAATATTCTTATGAACCAGGGTCTTATTCAGCGTCTCGATTTCGGCAGTACCTTTAACAGGTTTGACGGCAATCCTTATATTCACAGTCATTTTATTTGCGAAAAGTGCGGTGCTGTAAGTGATCTGGACATCGATTTAAAAGATGAGACAGGAATTCTTGAAATGGTCAACAAAGATTCCGGAAGAAAAGTAAACAGGTATAAACTCGACTTTTACGGGATATGTGATAAATGTATCAATTAATGTCTTTTTCTCTATCCGGAGTTTTGAGTAAACCATCCTGAAAAAATCTATATAATATTACAGCGGGCATTATATGGCAGTTATACGGAAAGAGTCATCTCTCGGGAATCTTCATCTTATTGATACAATGCAGTTTAATTTAAATGCAATCACAAGTGTTTTCTGCTACAGTGACGGTGAAAAGGCTCTCCTTTTCGATATAGGCACTTCCCATAATGTGGATTATGTAATCAGTAAAGTTAATGATCTGGGAATCCCTTCTGAAAAAATTGCAGGTATAACCCTGAGTCATTATCACTTTGATCATGGCGGCGGATGCAGTGAGCTCTGGAAGAGAATGAGCGCAATAAACAGTAATTTCAGGATATTTACCAATAATCTTACAAAAAATTTTCTTCAGAATGCTGAATCTCATGTGAAGGGGGCTGCAACAACATTCGGCCCCTTTACCGGTTCCATGGATTTTATACCGGATGAAGCTTTTGAAATTGTTGAACCTGATTCTTTTATTCCCCTGGAATTTAATGATGGCGCAAAGGTAAAACTGGTCCATACTCCGGGGCATTCAGATGACCACTGTTCCCCGGCTGTTTATATTGACGGGAACCCCCTGTTTATATATGCAGGTGAAGCAGCAGGAACTCTCCATACAAATGATGCAGCCATGTCATCCCCCTCTTCAATGCCCCCGAATTTTAAATATGAAGTTTATTTGAAGAGTCTTGAAAAGATTTTATCAATGAAACCTGAGGCAATTGGGCTGTGCCATTTCGGGATGGTTTCAGGATTTAACGATGTTGAGACATTCCTGATGAAACATGGTGATTTTATGAAAATTTTCCGGGATGAGATTATCCGGACATTTAATGAAAATCCTTCAACAGCACATGTTTTAAAAAATACGGAATACTTGTGGGAAAACAGATTCGATAAGGAGCTCACTTCTGTAAAGGGGAGTGAAAATTTTTTCAAAAATTTAAAACTCGCCCTTACCTTTGGAGTTATGGTTGATCTGGGATTCAGAAAGGCCAGGTATGAGAATCCCGCAGGAACTGACTCTCTGAAGAATCCTTAAGGGCTATGATGATTCTCCGGCATCAGTGTGCTGTTATTTTTTACAACCATCCGGGCAGCAGCAGTCCTCGCCACGAGCTTTTGCAAAACATTCTTTCCCTTCTCTGTATGAATAAAAAACAATCCATGCCGCCCCAAGTGAATCAACAAAGGGCATGCCGGAAAGTTCATAAATCGTGCTTGATGCCAGTAGTATAACCGACATCATGAGGCATGCCCGGGTGCATTTAGCATCTGCAAGAATAGGCTGTGAATTTAGTTCTTTACCTGTTTTTTCCTTAGCATAAATCAGCAGGGACATTGTTACAATTGAAATAGATGATATCACTATTCCCCAGAATGTGCTTTCTGGTACATATCTGTTTGAAATGTTAAGGTATATTGTTACAGATAGGCCTGCTGCAAGAATATAGAAGGCTGTACCGGTAATCTTGAGTGCAAGTATCTCAAAACTGTCGTTTGGGTCGTAATTATTTTTTTTGAATCTCAGTATCATATGTGCAATCCCTATACCGGATATTATTTCCACAAAACTGTCCAGGCCAAAGCCGAAAAGGGCCAGGGTTTCGTCGCTATGTCCAAGCCAGGTTGCAGCAATCCCTTCAGCAAGGTTGTAGAGGATTGTAATAATACTGAGGATAAAAGCTGTTTTATATAATTTATCTGTTCTGCTGTCCATTTTTATCTGTTCCACTATATATATTTATTATTCAGCATTCCGTTTAAAAGTCAAAAATGCTGAATATATTTGCAATGTTTATTGCCGGTGATTACTGTAAATAAAAAAACCTTATTATTGTACAAAAAATGATTTGATCCGGTTTTATTTGTATTTTGATTAAAATCCCTTTAGACAGGAGGTTTTATGAATTATAAAAAATTCGGAAGTACATGGATCATCAGACTGGAAAAGGGCGATGAAGTGATTGAAAGTTTATGCAGATTCTGCAGAGATAATAAAGTCACTTTTGGTATGGTAAGCGGTATAGGAGCTACAGATAATGCTGTTATTGGTATATATGATACTTCGGGAAGAGTATATAAATCAACAATGATTGAGGGGGATCATGAGATTACCAATCTAACAGGCAATATTTCTCAAATGGATAATGATGTATACCTGCATATTCATGCTACTCTTTCAGATTCAGAAAATTTTACTATTGGAGGGCATCTCACTTCTGCAGTAATAAGCGGAGCATGCGAAATTTTTGTTACTGCCCTTGATGCCCATATCACAAGGGTGTTTGATGATAAAACAGGGCTGAATATTCTTAAGCTTTAGTTTCCGCCCTGGGATATGATTTTATCAATTTGATCAAGATTCTGTTTTATTACAGGGAGCTTTGAGAGCTTCAGGGCCTTGCGGAAGAGCTCCCTGGCCTCAAAATATTTTTTTTCCTTCATCATACATATATAACCCAGATTGTTGAAAATAAATGGGTTAGTCTTATCAAGATTAAGCGCTTTTATGAATTCGCTTCTTGCCTGTTCCCATTCCCCTTTATTTAAAAATTCAGTCCCATTCTCAAAAAATTTCATTGCCTGAAGACATTTGTGGTATGTTTTTTCATCACTGCTGTTTTTAATTTTATTTTTAATCAAGACTGATTCATTATCATCAGGACATTTTTCAAGGGTTCTTTTCAGGTAGTAAAATGCTTTTTCTCTTTGCCCTGAATTGTAGTAAAGTTCAGATATGGTTTTTAAGATATTATAATGCTCACCTGATATTTCAATTTCTTTCTTTAAAAAATTTTCCGCTTCATCAAATTTGTTTGTACCTATCATTGCAACTGCGCAGTTGTAATTTATCCCTTCTTTTGCCGGGTTTATGGACATTGCTTTTTTGAAATATTTCTCAGCTGTGAAGTAATCCCCTGATGTAAGAGCATTCAGGGCAAGCCGGTTATAAATTCTGTCTATTATCAAATATGTATTCCCCTGTTTCTGTTATGAAAACATTATCCGGGGTTGTCTAAAAGGAATTTATTTGTCATACCGGCTGTAGCTAAGCGAAAGCAGGCATTATTGAAACATCCTGTTTCGTGCCTGCAGGCAGCCCTCGTGGCTGCACTGCCGGTATCTCATACAACTGTTTTTTATCAGGAGATTCCGGTATTTGCACAAATTGAAGTTGCAAAACCGGAATGACAAATTTTTTAAAATCAGACCTTTGAGACAGTCCCCGGAATAAAATTATATGATACGCATACTTATCTACCCTACAAAAAATGAAAGAATAAATACTCCTGCTATTGAAACAAGCCCCAGTACAAGCGTTGCGGATGTATAGGCC
>CAYYKZ010000142.1:0-7134 GCA_964468455.1 uncultured Leptospirales bacterium
CCGGGGAGGCCGTATATGACAACAATACCCGTATCAGATATTAAATTTGAAATTCCTGAACCCCGGGGCCTGACCCCGAGAATTAAATGGCTTCGGGATTATTATTTTGAAGGAGCCAGGCGTAAATGGAATAATGAAACTACTTCATGGACAACAGGAACACCCTGGGATGTTCAGTATAATGAGCTGACTTTTTATATTGTACCTGAAACCTATTCTCTTATGCAGACAATATATTCATCCTACCGTATGTCCGCACGCAGGGTGCCTCTGCATCCCGATTTCTGGAGCTGGAGTGTCCCGGAACGTAGAGCCTGGTTCAATAAAGAGGTTATGGTTAAACATCTGCCTAAGGAGATTCTTCCCGGTGATTTAATCGCAGGAGCCCGCTTTAATATAATGACATCCCACTGCCTGAATAAAAATGAAGCCCGGGCCAGGGAAAAGATGATATTCGGTAAAAAAGGGGCCAGAGCAAAAATGAAATGGTTCCATGATCACGGGTATGGTAATTCGGGTGCCACAAGCGGGCATTTAATCCCCGGTTATGACAGAGTTTTATCTATCGGGTGGAAGGGAATTAATAGAGAGCTTAAGGAACTATATAATAATCTGACTGATTCAGAAAAAAAAGGTGAGCCTGGAGCACAGATTCGCGCTATGATAACTGCTTCACAGATGCCCCGTGATGTTGCATCAGGTTATGCGGAATTATGTGCTTCTCTTGCATTGAAAGAAAATGATCATGTCCGGGCCTCAGAACTGCGGGAAATGGCAGGTAATCTGAGCCGCGTGCCATGGGATGTTCCCTCAAATTTCTGGGAGGCTGTACAGGCTTTGTGGCTTACACATATGCTTGTCATGAGTGATGAAAATTACCCCGGACCGGGAGTTTCTTTCGGAAGGATTGACCAGTATCTTTATCCTTTCTGGAAAGCTTCAATTGACGCAGGTATGGACCGTGAATTCGGGAAGGAGATTCTCCGCTGTTTCTGGATTCACGCGAATACCGCATACGATTCCATGATCCGTACAGGTAACCAGGGAATAACAGCCGGTTTTGGTCAGCTTCTTACGCTCGCAGGGCTTGGACCTGAGGGTGAGGACTTATCCAATGATTTAACATACGCCATACTTGAAGTGATAGATGACATGTCTCCCATTCTTGAACCTAAACCGAATGTCAGGCTTCACAGGAAAAGCCCTGAACCTCTTCTTGAACGTGTTGCGGATATGATCAGTCGAAGCCAGGGCGCTCCTTTTCTGCTTAATTTTGATGAAAGGTCAATGGCTGGAATGATACTTGAAGGGAAAAGAGCAGGAATAAGTGATCTTATAAATGAAAATAATGTTTGGGATTACGCTCCTGTGGGGTGTCTGGAAAATACCATGGCAGGGAATGACAGGTCAGGTACTGTGGACAATAATCTTAATCTTTTAAAGGCTGTTGAGCTTGTTCTTAATTCCGGAAGAGATATGAATCCATTTGTTGATCCTATAACCGGTAAAACAGAAAAGATAAAACAGGACGGCCCGGATACCGGAGATCCCCGGCGTTTTAAAAATTTTGAAGAATTCTGGAATGCCTATGAAATTCAGACCCGTTATATTCTAAAAAAGATCGTCGATCTTTATGAAGAGTCTGAAAGAATACGTGCCCGTTTCCATCCCACACCCTACCTGTCCTGTCTTGTAAAAGGCTGCGCTGAAAAGAAGCTCGATATAACCAGGGGCGGGGCTGAAATAAGTTTTTCAACTATTGAAGCTGTAACGTACGCAACAACAGTGGATTCACTTCTTGCTGTAAAATATCTTGTTTATGATAAAAAGATATGTTCCATGGATGAGCTTATCCGTGCATTGAAGAATAACTGGCAGGGAAGTGATATACTCAGGGCACAGGCTAAAAACCGGGCCCCCAAATACGGCAGGGATGATGACCAGGCTGATTTAATGGCACTAAAGGTAATGGAACTATGGACAGGAGAAACATGGAATTATAAGACAGAATCAACAGGGCGAAGGTTCAGGCCCGGGATGCTTTCATGGAACTACTGGGCAGGTGACGGTTATATTATGGCTGCAAGTCCTGACGGACGGGTCAGGGGCGAGTTTCTTTCTAATGCCATCTGCCCTTCAAACGGCGCGGATATTAATGGTCCCACTTCAAACTCAAATTCTGTGGGCAAGGCTCTGGGCGGGAAGTCCGATGATAGTGATGAAGCTTTTGATGGCTATCTTAACCTGCTTCCTAACGGAGCCAGCCATACAATAACATTTAATCCTTCAATTATGAGGAGTGATGAGCACCGGGAAAAATTCAAGGCTTTCCTTAAGGGGTATGCTGAAAACGGCGGGACCGCTCTTCAGATAAATATTCTTGATCCTGAAATGCTCAGGGAGGCACAGAAGCATCCCCGTGATTACAGGCATTTACTTGTGCGTATAACCGGATATAATGCCTATTTTACCGGAATCGGCAAAGAGCTTCAGGATGAAGTTATCGCGCGTCTTTCTCATAAAAGGTTTTAATTGATGAGAGAGAGCAATGTGAAATCAGAAGTGACGGGGATAGTGCTGGAAATTCAGAGAATGTCCACTGAGGATGGCCCGGGAATACGCACCACTGTTTTTTTAAAGGGCTGTCCTCTGTCATGCACATGGTGTCATAATCCTGAGAGTATTTCACATCTTTCCCAGATTCACTGGCTTGGAGCCGGGTGCCTTGGCTGCGGACTTTGTGCTGACGCATGCCCTGTTTCTGCTCTGACCCTTACCGGGGAAGGGATTGTCATCAATCGTGAAATATGCAGAGGCTGCGGTTTATGCGCTGATATCTGCCCATCTGCCTCAATTGAACTTCTGGGAAGAATTTGGAGAATTGAAGACCTTGTTAATGAACTGGTTAAGGACAGGGCTTATTTTGAGAATTCAGGGGGAGGGGTTACCCTGTCAGGCGGGGAGTGCACAATGCAGAGAAATTTTACAGCATCTGTCCTGAAAGAACTGAGGATCAGAGGAATAAATACAGCTGTTGATACTTGCGGATTTTTTTCTGAACAGGTTTTTGATGAAATCTTCCCCTATGCTGATATTATACTTTTTGACCTGAAAGAGGCTGACCCTGATCTGCATAAAAAATTTACAGGTGTGTCAAATGAACGCATTATTGAAAATCTGCATAAATCCGCCTGTTATGTGAAAGATCATCTTTTCCCCGGCAGGATGTGGGTGCGTACACCTGTAATTCCGGGAGCTACCGCGCGTGTGGAGAACATAAAAGCCATTGGTGAAATTATTGCCGGTCTTCCTTCCGGTGTTGTTGATAGATGGGAACTCTGCGCTTTTAACAATCTTTGTGCTGACAAGTATAAAAGGCTGGGCATGGAATGGGAGTTCTCAGGTACAGGGCTTGTTGAGAAAGAGGTAATGGAGAGGCTCTTTGAAACAGCAAAATCCTCCGGAGTGAAAGAGGAGATTGTTTCATGGAGCGGAAGTGTAAGGTAATATGTGATGAGGAGATTATTATGAAATCAGAAAACAGGTTCAGCACAGATGATATGAAAGCACTTGAGCCCTGCGAAAAGATAGGGCTTCTTGCCACAGTTGATCCTGAGGGTAAACCTCATATTACACTGATAACATCAATCCAGCCTGTTGGTGAAGATAAACTTGCCTTTGGCGAATTCAGCTGGGGCTTAAGTAAGTTTTATGTAAGGAAAAATCCGAAATGCGGATTTCTTATGATGACTCTTGATAAAAGTTTATGGCGGGGCAGGTCTATATGGACAGGTGCAGCCGGGGAGGGGCCTGAATATATAATGTTTAATGAAAAGCCCATGTTCAGGTATAATACATATTTCGGGATTAATACTGTACATTACCTTGACCTGATAAATGGAGGAGCCAGGGAAGGGCTTCAAATGTTTAATATTGTTAAGTCTGTTGCTCTTACTTCTCTTTCAGGGGAAAGCAGAAGTAAGAATGATGACCGGGAGCCTTTAAATCTTCTGGGCAGGTCATTTTTTAACAGTCTTTCTTCACTAAAGTTTCTGGCATATGTTGACAGTGAGGGCTTTCCTGTTCTTATTCCTGTGATCCAGTGCAGGGCCACTGGTTCAGGTATTGTTAAGTTTTCAACAGCCGCGTATACAGATGAGCTTCAGAAAATTCCTGAAGGTGCTGAATGTGCGGTTTTTGCAATGACCCTTGATATGGAGAGTGTGCTTGTAAGGGGAAGGTTTACAGGAATTAAAAGGCGCGGTATAGTTAAAACAGGTGAGGTGGAGATTTCATGGGTTTACAACAGCATGCCGCCTGTGCACGGACAGATTTATCCGCCTCTGCCTCTGGAGGCAGCGGAATTTTGAAATTAAGGAATTTACTTTTATATCCCGCAGATTTTTCTATTTGTTATTAGTCCTGCTTTCGGATAAATAATTATCAACACTGCCGGAAGTGGTGATAATTATCCTCCAGGGATTTCATTTCAATGTAAAATGATTGCTTATATTCAAAGCACAGCTTAATAGCTGATTTCAGTGAATGTTTTTTACATTTTGTTCATAATTGGATAATAATGAGCGGGTAATTATATTGACAATAATAGGAATTTCGAATTTATTGTGAATATTAGTATTTATTCCTGATATATGGTGAGATAAATAATGGCGCTACCTGATGATAAGCTTAATAAGGAAAAGCAGGCAGAGGGAATTATTGAGGTAAATTTTCTGAAGCCGGGTTACCGCTTTGAATTTGATCTCTTTGACGAGGATAATAATTTAATTCTTAAAGCCCACACTCCTATTACAGAGGGAGTGCTTAATCACCTTAAATCATCCGGGAATATGCGTCTTTTTTTTGATCCTTTAAAAGCAAAGCAGGCAGGAGAAATCGCAAAAAAATCTGTGATTTCCCAGGAGCTTAAAGATGAAACCTACAACCATACTAAAAATATACTGGAAGATATAAGACACACCTTCAATCACTCACCAGGAGAAAGTATAGGCAAGGGGACTATTGATAAATCCAGGGACCTTGTAAGCAGAATTATATCTGAGACAGATAAAAATGATGATGGTATTTTTGAGGTGACTGCTAAACTTAAGGATATGGATGATTTCTATTATCACCATTCCATGAATGTAGCTATAATGGCATCTATACTTGGTTCCCGTCTCGATTTTAAACCTGATATGAAATCTGCAATGGGTGTTGGAGGACTTTTCCATGATATAGGCTTTTCATCTGTTTCAAAGGATATTCTTCATAAGGCACAGCTTAGTGATGAAGAATTTGATATTATTAAAGGTCACACTCATGTGGGTTATAAGTTTGTTGAAAAAAATAAAAATCTTCACGATATAGAAAAAAGAATCCTCCTTCTTCATCATGAAAGGGCTGACGGCGAGGGGTATCCCTACGGCTTTGATATGGATCATTATCAGAACAGTGTACCAAGAGAGGTCCGCTTACTCGGGCTTGTTGATTTTTTTGTATCTCTTACTTCGCCCAAGCCTGGAGAGATAGCCATGACACCGAGAGATGCGATCCGGTTTATGGTTAATAAAATATTTGCTGAATATAAAACAATTTACAGTTTTTTGCAGCCTGATTTGCGGGATTTTATAAGAGCCCTTGGTTTTATTGTAAATAAGGGAGAGCATTTTATGTCGCGCGGCGATCTGGTGCGGATCAGTACAGGTGAGATAGGGCTTGTTGAGGAGATGAACCGCCTTTATCCTTTAAATCCCAAGGTGCGGATAATTAAAAACAGTAAAATGGAAAATCTTAAGCGTCCCATTACTGTTGATCTTATAAAAACATATAAGGACTATGTTTCAAATATTTATGACCGCAACTCATCTGGCGGGTTCTCCATAAACAGAAACAGCTCAGCAGGAAGGGTATGACAGATCAGAGTGCTGATGAAATAAAGAATATTATTGCGGAGAACAAAAAAAAGTTTTCCGCCTATAACAGCGCTAAAATATATTCTGTAAGGGAAGCGCTTAATGATACCGAATCAATTAATATTTTTGATTTTATCCCCTTTCTTTTTACTATTAATCTTCCTGAATTCCCTGGATATCTGAAGGAGCTTGAATCTCCTCACGGAATTTATAATTATGTTATGCCCGCTAAACTGGCTTCAGGTTTAAGAATGACCAACCCCTCCTTTTCAATGAAGAATCTATCCGTGCCTGATCCGGTAATAAAGCTTTTTGCCCTTATAGGGAGCGCGGGTACAATCGCTTTTACAGCAGATTCTGACCTTGATTTCTGGATATGCGGTGATTTCAGCTCCATGGATAGTGACTCCATAGCTCTTTTGCGCAGGAAGTGCAGTATTATTGAAAAATGGGCAATGGAAACCAGAGGGAGGGAAGTCCATTTTTATCTTAACGACATTGAGCAGGTTAAGATGAATGTTTTTGACGAGGATGAGGAGTATGGCCTTTCAGGGACATCGCTGGGGCAGATGCTTAAAGAGGAATTTTACAGAAGTTCAATTATTATAAATGATGTAGTCCCATTCTGGTGGGTTGTGCCTGCAGACTGCAGTGATGAGAAATATTCAAGGTGGCTTGAAGTTACAGGTGACTCAGGAAACCATAATGACTTTGTAGACCTTGGTAATCTTGCCGGAATTAATAAGGGCAATTTTCTGATAGCAGCCCTTTTCCAGATTATAAAATCTCTGGGTAACCCTTTTAAGTCTCTTATAAAGCTGGGACTTCTTGAGCGATATATAAACGACGAGAAACTTAACCCCTTTATAAGTAATTTAATTAAGAAAAATGTACAGGCGGGTGAAACTGAGAAAATTAAAACCGACGCCTACTGTATTATGTTTGATCAGGTTTACGATTATTACAGGCTTAACAGTAGTGATATGACCTCAATTAATGTTATTAAAACATGCTTTTATTTAAAGGTAAACCCAAGGCTTTCAGAACCTCAGGGTAAGGATCCTGCAGAGGGGGAGCTGCGTGAAATAATGCAGCTTTACACGAAAAAATGGAGCTGGGATGACGGTGTTATAAGGCATGTTGATAATTTTGAGTCCTGGGATATTGAATCAACTAACAAGATGATGAATAATACAAAAAAAATTATTCTTAAAGGATA
>CAYYKZ010000143.1:0-7088 GCA_964468455.1 uncultured Leptospirales bacterium
ATAAGCGCGTACTTCCGATGTCATTCCGCAGGAATGCGAGGAACGATTCGCGCGTAAGGCCCTCTGCCGTTTGAAGAGCGAACGGGGGGTGCAGGGGGGAATTTTCGCCAATTCCCCCCTGCATGTACCGATTTTTGATAAAAAAATATTAATGAAAGAAATAAAAGATTTCACTGATTTTTTAGAGTGTGAAAAGAGAGCGTAGGTCTGATCCCTGAAAAATAATCCCGGTTAAAAAATCAGCCTTTTGATAAGCAGGGCTGATGCGACTGATGCTGCAAGTATTATCATTACTCCCGCCTTTTTACGGTCATCCATATATATACCTCTTTCCATCATTATGTATACCTGTGTGGAGAGTGTTGCTGTTACTGATATAAAAAGTGCAAAGAGAATTGCTGTTAATAGAAAGAGTGATATTCCTAGTATGACCCCTCCTGCAGTGTGTGAAAAAGTGAAACTGTCGTATAACCCGCGAAATGCGCCGCCACCTGTGCCTGCAAGTGCAGGTTCTGCTGCCTTAACTATTGATGCAGGAGCGGAAGAGAGCAGCATGCCGGAGTCATTACCGAGAAGCGCGCCTGAAAGCCTTACTGTTAATGTAAGAGCTGCTGTATGTATTAAGTAAATTACCCCCAAAATCATGGAGCTTAAAAGTGTCATTGCGGGTATTATAAAGATTAAATTTAAATTGTGTTTTTTTATAAAATGAAAAAGGTTTTTAAAATTCGCTTTTATTCCGTTATCCCTGTGCGCGGCAATAGGTGCGTAAAACCAGAAACCGATTATTACCAGTAATGTAAGTACTACACCCGAGATGTAAACAGGCAGAAATATTAATGCAAATAAAAGAGGCCCCAGTACCGGTATTTTGCCAAATAGAATCAGTAGGGATGCTGCTCCAAGTATAAGTATGGCATTGCTTAACAGTACTGATGGTGCTGCCGCGCATGTAAAATGTGCAAGTCCAGGTGCGTGTATTTTTTCTCCTTCCAGGACTTCCTTTAAAGTTATTTTTGCTATTACTGATGCAGTAAGAAGATAAAAGGAAAAAATTATTGCCAGAGGAAAAAGTGTAGTTAAAGCGCCTGTTATTGTTCCAGACATTGGTGCGGTGAAAAAGTGCATGCTTAGAAAAATAAACAGCCTTGTTGCAAGAAGGATAAATGCTGATCCTGCTGATGCAACTGCAATTTTATTCCATGAAAAAGCTCCTGTCATTGCACGTAGTATTTCATTAATGGTAAAGCTGCTAATTCCTTCACCGCTTAATGGTGATGCTTTCTGCTCAATTTGTTTTTCTTCTTCTTTTGGGGGCAGATGATATTCCTGATCTGATTTCTGCTTCAGGGATACTTTTTCTTCCATTCGGTTTTCTGTATCAGTGCTGTTTCCCTGAATTCCTTGTGATACTTCCTCTGCATGATTAAAATTTATAATAAAGTTTTTCCCGCATTTTCGGCATTTGTACCTGTAATTCCCGTTTTTTATATTTGAAAAGGTTACTGAGTAAAAGGCGCTGCAGTGAGGGCAGAACTGAATTTTAATTTTCTTATCGCAGGCAATACATTTTATTACAGGATTTTTATTATCCGATTTTGTCTCCAGTGAAAAGTCCTGGCCTGTATTACAGTTTGAACATATTATGCGCATTTTTCTACCGCCCATTAGAGTAAAAGTTTCAGCTGAGTAATTATATCTATTTTATGCTAATAAAAATAATGTGTTTCCACGGTTTTTTCCGGTTCATTTTCATCTTTTCTGAATAATTCCGTGGTGCTTTCTGATTTTTTCCCTCTGCTGCTTCTTATTAATTCCTTTATATTTGTAATTTTCCCATGAAGGGAATTGCATTTTTCCGATGGTTCAGTCCCTCTGATAAAGTACTCATCCCTGCCGGGGCAGCCCTTTACAGCTGTTTTACCTGTAACTGTGCATATTCTTTTTGTAATTACCCCTTTTGGCGGCCTGGAGAAGTGTGTATATTTTTCTGTTTTGTAAACCTCTTTCATGAATTTCCCCCATACCGGAGCTGCAGCGGATGATCCGCTTTGCCCGGGGCCCAGTGTGAATTCAGGGGAATCGCAACCAACCCATACAGTAGCTGCTATATCCCTGGTGAATCCTGTAAACCAGGCATCACGAAAATCTGTATTTGTACCTGTTTTTCCTGCACAGGGTAAAGTAAACCCTGCATTTCTTTTAACAGCATAGGATGCGGTTCCGGAATCAACTACCTCCTTAAGCATGCTGGTCATGATATAGGCTGTTTCTTCCTTTATTACTCTTGCGCCTTTCTTTTTCACTCTTGTGTATATTACTGTCCCATCAGGTTCCTTTATTTCCCTTATTACATGGGGAATTACTGATATGCCCCCATTCGCGTATGCTGCAATTCCCCTTGTCATTTCAAGAGGTGTCATCTCTGTTGTTCCAAGAGAGAGGGTGGGATCAATTTCAAATTTTGAATATGGGAGCCCTGAGGTTTTTGACGCGAATTTTGCAATCGACTCGCCTCCGGTTATGCTGTAGATGCGTGCAGGAACCACATTAAGTGAAAGAGCCAGGGCTCTTCTGGCAAGCACAAGTCCGGTAAAGTCTTTCCCGTAATTTGAAGGGCTCCATGTCTCTTTTCTGCTTCTGTAGGTAACAGGTGCGTCAAAGAACTGTGAAGCAGGTGTAATTTTACCTTCTTCAATAGCTGCTCCGTATACAAATATTTTAAATGCAGATCCGGGCTGACGTCTGCTCTGGATTGCCCTGTTAAGCTGATTTTTACTGCTGAACCCGGCTCCGCCTACCATTGCTCTTATTCCTCCGCTTTCAGGGTCTATTGCTATAAGGGCTCCCTGGGCGCGGGATGATTGTAATATGTTTTCATAGCTTTCAAGGGCAGGGGATAATTTTGCGTTTATTGCTTCTGCACCTGTTATTAGTGAAATTAAATTAAGTTCATGGGCCAGATATTTTTCAAGTTCACCCGCAAATTTTAGTTTTTTTGCGGATTCTGATTTATTAATGGATATTTTCCCTGATGCAATAAGCCGTCTGTTATGCGGAGCAGTTATACTGTTTTGTCTGCTTAGAGCTTCTTCCATTACCTTTTCAGCTGCTTTCTGATGATTGAGGTCAATGGTTGTTGATACTTCCAGCCCCCCTCTGTAAACTTTTTCCTCGCCATATTTTTTTATAAGTTCTCTGCGGATGTGTTCAGTGATCCATGGAGCGGAATCAGCTGTTTTTTTCCTTATATTTATTTCCGGGTAAATCAGCATAAGCCTTTGTGAATAGCTTTGCCAGAACCTGGTGAAAATTTCGGCCGCCTCATGTCTGGGAATATATCCCGAGCCTGCAATATTGTACATTATATTTTTTGACCGTTCCATACTGAGAGCACTGTTTCGGAATGGGGAAAATCTGTTAGGCGCAGATGGTATTGAAGCAAGAAGTGCCGCCTCTGCAATGTTTATATCCTGAAGCTCCTTTGACAGGAAAAAGGCTGCAGCGCTTTTTACCCCGTATATGCCGTGTCCAAAGTATATCTGGTTAAGGTACAGCTCCAGTATCTGGTCTTTGCTGTATTTTCTTTCAAGCTCTCTGGCTATGAACAGCTCCACTGCCTTTCGCCGGAAACTCCTTTCCCTGTCAGTGTAAAGCTGTTTTGCCAGCTGCTGTGTTATTGTTGAGCCCCCCTGTTTGAGCTCCCCGCTTGCCATATCAACTACAATGGCACGCATTATGCCCATAATGTTAAATCCTGTGTGATGATAAAATGAACTGTCCTCAGCTGTTATAAATGCTTTTTTTAAGGTATCAGGAATTTCATTTATAGGTGCATACTCCCGGTACTCATCATAAAGCATTGATATGAGCGTGCCGTTTCTGTCATAGATCCGTGTGGGTAGGGGCTGTTTTACAGGGCCCATGTCCTGAAGTGTTTTATAACCTGATGTGTATGCATATACCATAAAGAGAAAGGGTATGCTCATCAGGATTACAAAGAGTGCTGCTGTTACGGTTTTTTTATTTATCATAATTTAAAATTATCTTGCAGAATGGACATTGTTTCTCATATATTAATAAATCGGTATATTCCCCTTTTTTGGCGCTATATTTTTAGAAACTTTAAGGAGAAAATTGTGCAGAGGATTACACTTTTTACTGCTCTTTTTATTATAACTTTTCAGATTTTTATTTATGCCGGTGTTAAGGAGAAGGATCTGGAGAGATACAGAAATATTTTTACAGCAAAAATTCTTAAGGACAATCCGGGCCGGGAAAGTGAGATAAGGTCTTTTCTTAACGGTATTGTGAAAAAGGGGGGAGGAGGTTCAGTAATCGCTGACAAATTTGCCCTTTTTATGTATGACAGCTCTGTAAACAGGCTTACTGCGGAAAAAATTAATTTTTTCAAATACGGGAACAGTGCCACTCTTTTTATTGTGTTAAGGGATGAATCTGACAGCGGGCTTTATAATCTTTACCTGGAATATATATACTCGAAATCGGGTGATTCCTATTCGTTGGAGGATATCTATTTTTCAATGATATTCAGTGACAGGATTGATTCTGTGCGCGCATTTTTTGAGGGTGAATGACAGGTCTTTTAATTGTCCTCTGGTAAATGGGATAACGATATTTCCTTACTAATAATATATATGGATGAGCCATGGACCCGATAATTCAATTTGCTCCTGTAAAGGGTGTAACAGATAGAGTTTTCAGAAATACCTTTGCCCGTCATTTTTCCGGGATCGATTGTGCTCTTGCGCCTTTTATAGTAAAGGGGGAGAGTGAAAGCAGAATTAAATCACTTTCACCTGAAATGAATCCTTTTATAAAAACTGTCCCGCAGATACTTTCAAAGTCGCCTGATGATTTTCTTTCGCTTGCTGCAAGGCTGGAGGATTACGGCTGCAAAGAAGTTAACTGGAATCTGGGCTGTCCCTTTGCCATGGTTGTTAAAAGAGGAGAAGGTGCTAGCATGCTTCAGTATCCTGAATCTATTGCATCCTTTCTCGAGAAAGTAATACCCTCTCTTCAGATTCCACTATCTGTGAAGGTCAGACTGGGGATGTATTCCCCTGATGAGATTATGAGAGTTATTCCTGTACTTAATTCCTTCCCCATTACAGAGATTGCAATCCACTCCAGGACAGGGAAGCAGATGTATGACGGTAAAACAGATATTGATGCCTTTAAGGCTGCCTTTGAAGTATCATCTCACCCTGTGATCTATAATGGTGATATTAAAACAGCAGATGATTATATAAGGCTTTCCGATTCTTTAACCGGTGTTAAAAGCTGGATGATAGGGAGAGGCCTTCTTGTGAATCCCTTTCTTGCCATGGAGATTAAAGAGGAAAAATATTTATCCAAAACAGAGAAGATGGAAAGGCTGAAGAAGTTTGCTGATGATCTTTTTGAGGCATATGTTAATGAACTTCATTCTCCTGCTCATGTGCTTGATAAGATGAAGGGGATCTGGTTTTATCTTTCAGGATCATTTGAAGAGAGCAGGAAAATTGCAAAAAGAATCAGGAAAACTCTCAGGCTTGACCATTACAGGGATGAGGTTGAAAGAATTTTCGCTGAATAACACCTGTTTGTATTGCTGAACAATAAAGGGTCAGGAATTATTATCGGGCCTGAATTTTTTAAGATCTATCCACTCCATCTGCGGGCATAATACCTCTTTACCGTTAACATGAATTATGGTGTCATCTGAAAACATTATTGATTCAATATTATCCGCCATAAGTTTTTCATCTTTGTATGTTAGTTTCCCGGCTTTAACAAATATTTTTGTGAATATATTTATATTATCATCAATCTTAATATATCCGGGCAGGGTCATGCTGCTTTGATACATGGATACAAAAGAGATGTCAAAGCTGCTGTAATTATTGTAGCCTATTGTATGGTATGATGGGATTGTTATGATTTCTCCATTGTGATTCATTTCACGTATTCTGTCATTTTCTATAGCAATTATATTTTTATCTCTGTCAAACCATAGTTCACATGAATAGCGGATGCGGAGGTGTATTGGTTCTTCCATGTAATAAAGATTTTTATATGATTTTATTTCTCCTGCAAGGGGGGAGCCTTCAGGGTAAAATCTTATTTTTGCAGGCGAAAATTCGATATTATTTTTATTCATGGGTAATATTAATGGTTCAGCTAATGTTGTCTGATTCAGTGATCCATTGCTGTAAAAGGAAATCCCCGCCCTAACCTTTAGTTTTAGACCTCTATGATTATATACGGCAGGTTTTTCCAGTGAACCGGATTTTACAGTACTGTTGCTGTTGAATTCCAGGTCGCTGTATTTTGAAAATGTAAGCGGAGTATTGTTAACATCAATCATTACAGGTTCTGCAAGGGTGCAGGATTTTATTGTTTCATTTTCGTGAAAGCTCACCACTTTTTCCAGGTTAAGTTCAAACTCCGTCTGCTTTATTAAACTTTTTTCATGAAGTTTGCACCAGATAATATTTCCTGTTTCTGAAAATAAGGCATCTGATACTGAAATAACCTGGCTATTTATGGGAAGGCTAACCGGATTTCTGTAAGGAGGATTTATTGAGCGGATTGTGCTGCTGTTGTAAAAAAATATTTCAGATGCAGCAGGCATAGTAATGGCGTAGTCTTTTATTCTTACTGTTTCTTCATTTGCGAGTATGGAATGAAGCAGATCACCCTTTTCATCGATTTCGATAAATGATTTAAATTCACGGTTTTTATCCTGGATGGTAAAGGATTCATTCTGCCTTAATTCACCTTTTTTTAACAGTCCCCGGCTGAAGAGTTCAATCTTCCCGCTGCAGGATATTTCACGTCCTTTGCCGGTTAAAAATAATCCCTTTCCATTGAAAGTTTTAACTTCCCCCTTATCATGAAAGGTTACTAATCCGGGATTAATTAATATTTTACGGTTCTGAATGTTCACCTCTGCCGGTTTTACCAGATTGCCGCTGTATATGGTTCTGTTTTTTTTATCCTTCCATTTGATGCTGTTTTTCTGAAAAATTCCTTTTGTTCCGTTTATGTCAATCTCAACTGTGCGGGAATCACTTATTGCATCT
>CAYYKZ010000144.1:0-285 GCA_964468455.1 uncultured Leptospirales bacterium
CAGGAGAAGTGAAAGGGTAACCGTATTTGCCGGTTCACTCATTGCTTTCACCTTTCCGCTGCTGCGACATGAAAACCACATTGAGAAAATCCTGCTCCTTAAGCACGCCCATGAGCCGGGAAACGACAGAGTAGTCAAGATTTTTATCCGCTGTAACTGAAACAACCCTGTCTTTTTCAGACTGCCTCATTGCCAGATAATCGCTGATTTCAGAAAGGGTTGATTTTTTCCCGTCAAAATAGTATTCACCCCTGTTCGATACAGTTATATATACACTGTCCTGTT
>CAYYKZ010000144.1:333-767 GCA_964468455.1 uncultured Leptospirales bacterium
GGCTCTGTTGTGGTTGTCGCCATAAAAAAGACAAGAAGAAGCAGGGCCATATCAGCCATTGCTGATCCGATTGAGGCACTTTTAATTTTTCTGAGGAATGATTTTTCTTTCATAAAATTCAGTGTTAATTCCTTAACTATGTTTTATGATATTATAAGGAATAATTAATTAAAACATTACTCCTTCAGGTTTTCCCTTATTGAAACTCTCCCGATTCCGGTCTCTTTTGCAAGGCTTAAGGTATCAATAAAACGGTCGTATATTATCCCATCTCTCATATGTATAATCACTACGGCATCATTCACGTTTTTTTTATGAGATGCAAATGCTTCAAGAGCTTCATTTCTTGTCATAAGCCTGTCATCAATCCGGACTCCCGGGTTTTCAGGATACACATCAAGGATCTGCTTTGAATCAACCCTTACTGCACTTCC
>CAYYKZ010000144.1:777-7070 GCA_964468455.1 uncultured Leptospirales bacterium
GAAAAGAATATCCCCTCCCTTAAAATAAATGAGCTTGTAACAATAAAAAATATAAGGAGCAGAAAGGCCAGGTCGCCTATTGAAAATGATTCAAAAAGGGTAAATTCCATGCGCCCCTTTTTTGTTTTTCTGCGCCGTGACAGATACTTTATAATTATTTTTTTATCTGTTTCCATTTCCCGCATTCTCAACAGTTTCCGATAGTCTTGGGAAATCTGAACTTATCTCTGATATCAGCTCTTCAGCCCCGGCCTACCTGTTCTGTATAAGGTGCGAACGAAGGTAACACACAATTCGTGTAGGTGCCGCAACAATCAGTCCCCCTGCTGTTGTCGTAAGAGCTATCTGAATACCTACAGCAACAACCTTGGCATTAACTGTTGATGCTGCTGCAATTGAGGCAAAGGCCTGTATCATACCCAGAACTGTTCCCAGAAAACCTACTATGGGTGCAATATTTCCCACACCTGAAAGAAGTGCAAGGCCTCTTTCAATTTTGCCTGCATACACTGTAAATGCGCTTCGCAGTTCATCCTCTCTATCCTCTCTATAAACGGCTTTTAAATTCCCGGGGATTCCCCGAAGCATATCTTCCATGCTTTTTATGTCCCAGACCCTGTTTCTGGTGTAATATGTAATCCGTTCAATTATTATTGTGAGAGAAATAAAGGCAAGGAAAACAAGGAGAATCATCAAAGGCCCGCCCTGTTTCATTGAAGTCCAGAGCCCATCATCCCCGCTCTGCACTAAATCACCTTCGCTGTTATTTTCACCATTATCCAGATTAACAACCTCTGAAGCATTTTTAACTTCTGGCACGTCAGAACCTGAACCGGAAGTCTGTGAATAAAGTGAAACTGTAAAAAATAAAACTGCAGTTAAAAATACAGATATAAACAATAACCGTTTTGTTTTTTTAATGTTGCCGGGGGTCATAAACTTTACCTCATTACAGATTAAATAGAAAATTTAATAATATAATTACCATAGTCAAACTAATAAAGTGCCTTTCTTTATCAAGAAAAAAATCATGGCAAAACAAATCATATTAACAGAATGTTTGAGAACCGGTACTTAAACTGCTGCCATCTGCACCTGCTCCACAGAGAATACCGGATGCTTCTGATTTTTGAACGATTAGGTATATAAAAAACTTTATATACTTGATTTAAGTTTTGAATTTTTGTATAATATCATTAATATTCACAAATATATTTTTTTAATTTAATAATTCTGTCTGAAATAATCAAAAAGTCTTTTAAACGCCAGGGGTATTGTAGCGTTTTATTCTGAATAAAATTATAAAACAACATTGAAATCATATTACTAATCAAAACTTCCGGAGTATGCAATAATGACACTGCAGAATGAAAAAAACACTTTTACAAGTTTGAGCAGATTTAAAATTTCCGATGAACACCTGGTTACAGATAATGCAGTAAAAGAATCAATTTCAAAAGCCTACTCAGAAGGAAGATGTTTTGAATTTTATCCTAACAGGTCAATAATAGAAAGCATCCGCAATGGAGATCCTGTTGAAATGTTCCGTGAGGAATTTTTCGAGATGACAGGAGGGATTCTTGACAGTTTCAGGGATAAAAGCGGTTCATTCAGAGAAAGACTTACAAGCGACACTCACCTTTTTTCAAGAATAATGAATGCATTGGCTATTATCCATTCTGCTATTGCTGGAAGCGGCAACAGGCTGATTGAAACAAGAAGAATTACCCTTATCCGGGAACTTCCCGGACACCCGACTATTCATCACGTGTCTAAGGGGACTACTGTTATAGCCCACGTCGGACAGGGCCCTGCATGGGCAGAGATGGCAACAATCTATCTGGGATTGAAAACCTTTGATACACTTAACACAAAAAGAGGAGACAGGGAACTTCAGAAAGCTTTCAGATTCCTTCTTGAAGTTGAGGAAAGGGCGATTGAAACAGGTTTTTCCCATTCAACTGTTTATCCGCCGGAGTCATTTAAACTTTTAAACTACCTGGTTGATAATGTTATAGAATACTCCCGTAAAATGGAGGAGGAGTACCGCAGCAGACCTGGTATTATTACAATAGAAAAATTCAGCGATGAGCGGAAACAGAAAATAATTTCAAAGCTTAACAGCCGCACTCACGGGGATGAACTGAATTTTGACTATGATGCCAACATGCAGGCGATTGATGAACTTGAAGATTTTGCAAGGCAGTACAAAAGAGTTAATGATTCCGACTCTCTCCGGGAAGTAATAAAAATACTTGCAGCAGCATCGGGACATGATATACATGAAGTAAGAAACAGGGCAAATATTCTTCTTGAAAGAATTTTCTCCCCAAAGGAATTTGATGCTCCCCTTGCGGCAAAATTTATCAACATTAAATCGGGCGACAAATACGACTTTACATTCAGTCTCCCTGAACCGCAGGAAGGAAACAGTTATTTCCTGCGTATTTACAAAAACAACATTTCCAAAAAATTTTATTCCGAAAAGGATATAATCTGCGATGAATTTGAACTTCATCAGATTAAGCCGGGTATTTATTCTACAGAGCATACCTTCACCAGTTACGGACATTATGATTTCACGGTTATAACACGGGACAGCGATAAATCAGGCTGGCTCCCTCTTAAGGAAACCTCCGGCAGAATAAATGTCCTTCCCGATATACGCGGAGAAATAATACTGGAAGTCTTTGTTGATATTCACGGCCATACCAGAACCTACTGGAGAAATAATGACAGCCACCCGGGACTGGTGTATAATGAATTCGGGCAGATCATAAGGCTTGGAAACTTTGCCGATATTGAAGCTCACCTGGATGATATTAAATCAAGATACCAGGTTACAGCCATTTATCTTCTGGGTGTTCAGCAGAGAGGAACAAACAGGGAAAACTGGGCCCCTGAGGCCACATCCCCATCACCATTTTCACCGATGAGCCTTACAAAAATTGAGCCTTTTCTGGGTGGAGAGGAGGCTTTAAAATCACTCATCAGAAAAGCCCACACCCTTGATATAAAAATCATTGTGGATATAATACCTCACCTGAACAGAAAAAGCAGCGAGCTTCCTCCCGAATATACTGTACTCACCTATGACCAGGAAGGGAAGCTTGTGGAGAGGTCATCAACTGACGGAAGGTATGGTTCATGGGATGACGGGAAGCTTTTTAACTACAGGATATTTGAGGTCTGGGAATGGCTCTCAAATTCAATTACCACACTTATAGAGGAATTTGACATAGACGGTATCAGGTTTGACTCGGCTCACGCTGTCCCGATAATGATGAAAAGAAACAACTACCTCTACACCTACGGCAAGCCCAGAACAGATGAGGAGATGCTCAAAGGTAATATCATAGTCAATGACAGGGAATACGGACATTTCATTACAACAGGTTATTACGACTGCGAATGCAGGGACACCATAGCTGTACCGATTCACTACTATCTGATGCTGAATATTGAAAAGACGATTAAAAAATTAAACCGGGATTTTTTCATAAACATAGCAGAATGTTTCTGGGGTCACGAAAAATATTTAACAAGAACCGGACTTATTCCATACAACTCGTCTCTTTTTAAAATATGCGAAAATATCACACACGGTAAAACCGATGTGAGAGAAATATATCACATATATGATAATTATTTCCCGGCTGTTCTTCCTGAAGGAACCGAACTGCTGGGCATACTCGGGAATCACGACGAAAGGAGAGCCCTTAACACTTTCGGCCACAGAGGATTAAGAGCTGCTGTAGCTCTCACCTCTTTTATGAGCAGCATTATAATGGATTTTGAAGGGAGTGCAGAAGGGGAAGGCTGGAAGGTATACCTGGACAACATTTACGTAAACTGGACCGATTTTGAAAATGCTTCTCACAGAAGTCTGGAATCATTTTACAAGGATCTTTACAGCTTCCACAGGAGCAACAAAGGTGACAGCTTCCTTATATGGAGCAACAACAACATGGTTGCCTCTGCGGCGAAATTTACAGATGATAATATATGGATAGGTGCTTTCAACTTCAGCGACTCCAATCAGAACATATCTATTCAATTTGATAATCCCCGCCTGCCGATTGAAGATGATGACACATTTATTCTTTCCGACCCACTCTACTCGGAGATAACAGGAAATTACGCTCACTACACAGGTAAGGAACTTAAAATTTCCAGAATAAATACTATTGTCCCTTTTACTGAAAGGATAAAAATACTAAAGCTCACTAAAACAAAAGTTAAAAATAAATATATAGATTTTTTCTCAGACTCATTTCTCCGTTTATGTGAACTCAGCAAAGTTGATAATATTTTTTCCAATTTCGCTTTTTCAGAAATGGCGCAAAGAAGCAAAACATACAGTTCTCTTAAAAAATTTATAACTGCCAATATTGAAGAGAACAAAAAAATAACAAATGAGCAGGCCGAACTCGGACTAAAAAGAACCCTGTACTATCTGTATAAAACAGAAGTACTCAGTGAAGACAAAATACTCGATTACAGAGACAGAATGCTCAAGGAAGATACTTTTCTCTGCAATCTTTCTAAAAAAATTACCGAACATTACAGAAGCGGAACACTGGTATTTCTTTCAGCAGAGGCTGAACCCTTTTCAAAAAGCGGAGGCCTGGCAAATGTTGTTTACGAACTCCCCAGGGAACTGGCCGCACTTGGAGAAGAAGTATGCGTAATAACCCCTAAATACCGTAATGGCAATTTCAAAGAGAAGCAGAAAATGGAAGAGGCCCTCGATCATTACGGTGCTGTTTACACCGGGGTTAATGTAAAAATTAAAATAATGGACGCTGACTATGAAATAGGTGTTCACAAAGCGGAGGTTGAGGGTGTAACCTATTACCTCCTGGATCATGAAGAATTTTTCAACGGACTTTACTGGGGTATCACCTCTGAGGAAAAACTCAGAAAAAGAATAGCCTTTGCCAGGGCATCTGCTGAAGTTATTCTCACTTTTTCGATTAATGCAAAATATACATTAACAAATGACGCATTCCCCGGAGTCTTTAACGGAATAGTAAGATGCGATCCCTATTATGACAGCACTCCCGTTTTCCGCAACTGCACCTTTCTTCATATAATACATAACGGCGGATGGCAATACTTTGACGCTTATTCACGTTATGAAAAGGGCTTTGACCTGTTTAATCTTTTCAATCTGCCCTCCTGGCAGGCCGGCAATTTCTGTGATCCTCTTGCAGGAGACAGGATTAACTGTATGGCAGCGGGGATCAGATTTGCACGAAAAAACATTACAGTGAGTCCTTCCTATGCGAAGCAGATTGAAATTGCCTGCGACGGGCTTGAACATATCCTTTATAACGTTGGAGGGATAAGCAATGCCATAGGCTCCGATTTCAGAGAAAAAATTGAAACACGCATGCAGAAAAGCGGCTTTGTCAAAACAACATACCCTCATCTGCTGGACTACATAAAGAGTAATTCCGCATTGAACGAAAAAATCGGGGAAAGATATCCGGAAATTCTCGGCGGTGATAAAGCCGTTACAGCGATTAAAGATAAAACAAGACAAAGCATAGTAGTAAGAATGCTCAACAAACTTCTGCTCCAGATGGAGAGGCATCTGGATGTTGACCCTGATGTTATTCTTGTTACAATGATACACCGCATATCGGAACAGAAAGGATTTCAGCTTCTCCTTGAAGCATCTGAAGGGATCTTTAAAAATCTCGGATACCAGGCTATTATTGGAGGAGGCATCTCAGCAGGCGACACCAGAGGGGAAACAATAGCTCACGGTTTATACCTTCTGAGCACTTACTATCCGGGTAAAGTAAATGTATCCTTTGGTTTCCAGGATATCAGTATTCCCCTGTTAAGCTCCGATTATTTCCTGATGCCCTCAATGCACGAACCTGGCGGGATATCACAAATTGAAGCAATGGCAGCCGGATGTCCCGTAATAGCACGAGCAACAGGAGGTTTAAGGGATACGATCAAACCTATTATGGATAATGGCGGATACATTGAAGGAAACGGATTTTTATTTTCCGATTTCTCCCCCTGGTCATTTTACGATGCAATGGAACGGGCTTCATCTTTTTTCCATAAATCTGATGATTCAACATTCAACCTTGTCCGTAAAGCCGCCGAAGAGTCAGCTTACTACTGGGATAAACCGGCAAGGGAATATATAAAGCTTATTTATGATTTAACTGAGACAATAAGAATTACAAGACAAAGGCATAAACCGGAATAAAGGGCAAAAAAAAACGGGATAGAGACTATCCCGCTTGTTGCAAAAGGTACTTCCCTTG